>JAJFUL010000163.1 GCA_021372425.1 Spirochaetaceae bacterium | reverse complement strand
CGAGAGTCCCAAGAAAGTCCTTCACCCCGCTTCGTTCAAGGGCTCTATCTTCAGCCTGGAACAAAAGATGGAAACCCTTGCCAGCAGCGGCATCCAGCTCTGCGTACTGATTGACTTTTCCCAGGATTTCGGTAAACATTCAGGCGTTGATTTCCTGCGGCTGCTATACAAGGCAGGTGTTCGGTTCCTTTGCGTGGGACCGAATTTTAAGTGCGGCCACAACATGGATACCAATGCTACCGAGCTGATGGAATTATGTGTTGGGCTTGGAATCAGGTCGAAGATAGTCGATCCTGTGTTGTACAAAGGCTATCCGATAAGCTCGAGCAGGGTGCGAAAGGCCATAAGCGAAGGGGATTTTGCTGAGGCAGAAAAGATGTTGGGCAGGCCATACGAGATCCGTCTCCATGCTGTTGAGAACGAAGCTGGAGCTTGCCTTTATTCAAGCAAGGATAGAGATCTAGTGCTTCCCCCTGACGGTGAGTACAGGATCGGAATCAGGGAAGGTGCTGGCTTCAGAATGGTGGAAGCCCGGATTTCGATGGGCAGGCTTTGTTGGCCTCGTGCGGTTGGCAATCCCGCTCTGCGGGTGGCAATATTTGGAAGAGTATCAAAAGAAGCGTAGAAGGAGATAGAAGAACATGGCATTGACCAAAGAGGACAAGGCCCAGATCGTGCTGGAGTATGGAAAGGGCGAGAAAAATACCGGCTCGACCGAAGCCCAGATTGCGCTACTTACGCGAAGAGTCGCTGACCTGACCGAGCATTTCAAGGTTAACAAGAAAGATACCAATTCGAGGCGCGGCCTCCTGAAGCTTGTCGGGCAGAGACGCAAGCTTCTCAAATATCTTCAGAGAACCGATCTGGAAGCCTATCGAGCGCTGGTCGAGAAACTTCAGATCAGGAAGTGATGGAATCAGGAAATTTCAAGTCGGGGCCCGTATGCTTGTTGCACGGGCCTTTTGCTGTTTGCCGGAGTCGTTCTGAATTGAAAGCCCGGAAACGAAAAAGGAAATAAGATGAAACAAACAGTTAGTTGCCAAGTCGGCAATGAAACCATGGTCTTTGAGACCGGAAGAATGGCCAAACAGGCGAATGGCGCCATATTCGCGACTTATGGCGGGAGCGCCGTCATTGCCACGGCATGCTGCTCAGACACGGCGACCGAAGGCCTTGATTTCGTGCCGCTCACCGTCGAGTACAATGAAAAGTATTATGCCGCGGGCAGGATTCCCGGCGGCTTCATAAAAAGGGAATCGCGTCCCAAGGACAAGGAAATCCTTGTTTCGCGAATCATTGACAGGCCGATGAGGCCGCTCTTCAATAAGGAATTCGGACGCGAGATCCAGGTTGTACCAACATGCGTCTCGGCCGATCAGAGTAACCCGCCCGACATCCTTGCGGTCAATGCTGCGAGCGCCGCGGTACATATTTCCGACATCCCCTTCGCAGGGCCGATTGCAGCTGTCAGAGTCTGCCTGGTAGGAAGTGAATATATTGTCAATCCGACCTTCAAGCAGATCGAAGAATCCAGGCTGGAGATTGTCGTAGCCGGCACAGCCATCGGAATAACCATGGTCGAAGGTGGTTCGCAGGAAGCCTCAGAAGAAGAAATGCTTGCTGCCATAGAATGTGCAAAGGCTCCAATCAGCGCAATCTGCGCCGCAATCGAGGAGATGCGATCTCTGGCTGGCAAAGAAAAGCTTCCTCTGGCTCCTCTTAGCATCAAACTTAACAGGGAAAATGAAATAAGGTCTTATGCCGAACCACTTCTCTCCAAGGCACTATTTACAAAGGGCAAGCAGGATCGTGGCAGGGCAGTATCCGCCGCTATCAGCGAAACAAAAGCCAACTTTGCTGATGCTTTGACCGACGATATACAGAAAAAGCTGTTTGGTGGCCTGATGGATGAACTTCAGTACAACATCCTCAGACAGAGCATTCTGGACAAGGGATTGCGGGTTGATGGCCGCGGCCTCGAAGATATCCGCCCGATCACCTGTGAAGTGGGCGTTCTGCCAAGGACACATGGTTCGGCGCTGTTCACCCGTGGCGAGACACAGAGTCTCGGCGTGACGACGCTCGGCACGGTGGACGACGAGCAGGTGCTGGACGATATCGAAGGGGATCGCCGCGAACGCTTCATGCTGCAGTATAATTTCCCGCCCTATTCGGTTGGCGAAGTCGGAAGGCTTGGCACCGGACGCCGCGAAATCGGCCATGGCGACCTTGCGCGCAAGGCTATTGAGCCGATGCTCCCGCCAAAGGAAAAATTCCCCTACACCATCCGACAGGTCTCCGAGGTCCTTGAATCAAATGGATCCTCTTCGATGGCCACTGTCTGCTCATCTTCCCTCTCGCTCATGAACGCTGGCGTCCCGATGCGCAAGCCAGTTGCCGGAATCGCCATGGGCCTGATCACCGACAGCGAGCGCTATGCTGTTCTTTCCGACATCCTCGGCGACGAGGATCACCTGGGCGACATGGACTTTAAGGTTGCCGGCACGGTGGACGGCATCACTGGCTTCCAGATGGATATCAAGATTTCGAGCGTTTCCACTGAAATCCTGCGCAAGGCACTGGAACAGGCCCGCAAGGGCAGAATGCATATCCTTTCAATCATGGAACAGACCCTTTCCGAGCCTGCTGCCGATATTTCGCCCTATGCACCCAAGGTTGTAAGCGCCAAGGTGGACCAGGACAAGATCGGCATGGTAATCGGGCCGTCGGGCAAGAACATCAAAGGAATGTGCGAGAAATTCGATGTTCAGATCAATGTCGATGAAGAGGGTAACGTTACCATCTACGGCAAGAACCAGACCGATGCCTATGCCGCACGCGATGCGGTCCTTGGCCTCGTGGAAGAACCTGAAGTAGGAAAAATCTACAAAGGCACCGTCAAACGCATCATGGAATTCGGTGCATTCATCGAGATACTGCCGGGTAAGGAAGGTCTCTGCCACATTTCGAGGATGTCCAAGGAAAGGGTGGAAAAAGTCACGGATATCGTCAAGGAAGGCGACCATGTCGAAGTGAAGCTCATGGAAATCGACCATATGGGCAGGCTCAATCTTGCGATGCTTGCTGCCCTCGACGAAAATGGACACTTGCCCGAACAGCCGGGCCGCAGCGAAGGGCGATCTTTCGGGTCGCAGGACCGTGGAGTTCGTGAGCCCCGACGCTATGGCAGCGATCGCAGGGACGGCCCGCGCAATCGATAAAGAATTCTCATGCTGAACCCCATAACCCTGCCTTCGGGTGGCACTTTGCTTGCCGAAAGAAGGCGGGGTTCTCCCAGTTTTACCGTGGCGGTTGTCTTTCCTTTCGGTTCGCGAAACGAAAGTAGCAAAAGCCACGGTTTTTGTCACTTCATCGAGCACATGCTTTTCAAGGGCACATCAAGACACGATTCTCTCGCGCTCTGGAGCTTGATCGAAAATACAGGCGGCTATATCAATGGATTCACCGACCGCGATGCCGTCACCTTATACTGCTCCGTTCCATCGCCCAGCTGGCGGCTGGCCTTGAACCTGCTTACGGAGATGGCTTTTTCCTCGGTCTTCCCCCGGCCGGAATTCGAAAAAGAACGGGAAATAATCCGCTCAGAGATCCGTCAAGCCGAAGATGAAGTGGAAGACAAAGCTTTTGACTCGCTGCTAGCCCATTACTGGAAAGGTGATTCCGCCTCGCTGGAAATCGCCGGTACCGAGAACGATCTTGCTTCGATAAAGTATGAAGACCTCCTGCGCATGTACCATGATTTTTTCACACCATCTAATGCCATATTTGCAGTCACGGGGAGCGAAGAGCCCGACCAGGTGGAACTGGCTCTTGAAGGAGCAATCGAGGCAGCTCTCAACGGGCTTGACAGTGGCCATGTTTCAGCAGGGCGGGCTGGCGCAGGAGAGAATCTCGCTGCGCTGCTGCCCGCCAGGACGCCCATCGCACATCCGTTTGCCGGCCGCCACAAGGTGGATTGTTCACAAGTCTACTATTTTGAGGCTTTCCAGCTCGATCCACCTTTCGAGCCGGCCGACTATCCTGCCATGGGTATCATAAGCAGTCTGGTTGGTGAAGCTTCAACTTCAAGGCTGTTCCAGAGGATCAGGGAACGCCTTGGTCTTGCCTATGCAGTTCAGAGCAGCTATTCGTTCTCCGGGACGGAATGCCTGCTGACCATACAGGCTTGCACCGATGCCAGCACTTTCCTGCGCTGCAGGGCTGAGATAGATACTGAAATGGAGTCGGTGCTCGCCTTTGGATTTTCTGAATCGGAAATCAGCGATGCAAGGGAGCGACTTGCCGGCACTTTCCGGCTCGCAATGGAAGACCCGGAATTCAGAATTCGTCGTCTCGTACATGACTTCCTGGCCTTCGGCAGGCCTTCCTCAGTCTCGAAGGAAGTAGGAGCCATTCGCTCCATTTCCCGCGACAGAATAGAAATCATGCTCAGAAAGCTTGAGAAAGCTCCCCGCTGTCGATATGCTTATGGAAAGTTAAGTCCGAAAATAGCCCGACAGTCATTGCTCCAGGAGATCTGAAGTGGATTCGAAAACAATATCCATCGTGGTTGCTGAAGGCGCCATCATGCCAGAATACCGAAGCAACGGAGCTTCCGGCCTTGATGTGCATGCTTTCCTTGAACAGCCGTTGGTCATCAAGCCTGGGGATTGGGCTTCTGTGCCTACGGGAATTAGGATGGAACTGCCGGAAGGCTACGAGGCGCAGGTAAGGCCTCGTTCAGGCCTGGCCTTGGAACACGGCATAACCTGCCTGAACAGCCCTGGTACAATTGATTCGGATTACAGGGGAGAAATCCGCGTGCTGCTCCTGAACCTCGGCAAGGATGCTTTCTGTCTTAAAAATGGTGATCGGATAGCACAGCTGGTAATTTCACAGTATACTAAGGTCTCTCTTGAAAAAAAACTGGATATCTCTGGAACGGAACGCGGTGCCGGAGGTTTTGGCTCGACAGGACTCCAGTAAGGATTGCATCAGGCGAAAAAGCAGCTGGAAAAGGAAGAAGTGGCAATGAGTTCCTCCCCGGAAAGGACCTTTCGTTTCCCGCTCCATGCAAGTGTTTATATAGCAAGAGAATATATTGTTTCATTTGCGATTTCCTTTATTTTCTTTTTCGTAGTCTTCCTGATAAACCAGGTCCTTCTCCTGGCCGAGGATATACTTTCAAAAAGCGTGCCATTTTCCAAGACTATGTTGTTACTTCTCTATTCCCTCCCATCAGTTGTTGCGCTGGCGTTTCCGTTCGCCTCGCTTGCAGGAGCCCTGATGGCCGCGGCACGACTCAATGCCGACAATGAATTGATGGGCTTTTCCGCAGGCGGCATCTCAATGGGATCGCTTTATCTTCCTTTTATCGTTGTGGGGACGCTCATTGCCCTTTTCTCCTTCGTGATGAATGACTATTTCCTGCCGCTTGGAGCAAGAGACTTCCAGAAAGTTTATCGCGACCTGTTAAGCCAGTCTGCTTCCCTGGAATTGGAGCCGTACTCAGTCAAGCGATACCCTGATACAACGCTGGTTACAGGGGCACCGAAAGGCGGCCTTGCGGGCGACGTACTGATATTTCAAGCAGATCCGAATGGTCCGGACCGTGTCATGGCTGCCGACAGCGCCAGCATCGCGATGCAGACCGACCAGAATGCAGCGGTGATTGCCATGAATGATGTGTGGGCAATGCAGGTTGCACCGGGATTGAATGATAGGTTTTCGATTTCCACTGCGGATTCCGTGACCTATAGGCTGTCCTTCAGGGAGCCGCTGGTAGGATTCTCGAGCACCGGCCCGAGTGACATGGCTTCGGGCGATCTGCAGAAAAAGATCAAGGTAAAGGAAGCTTCGCTGAAGGTCCGCCGTGACAAAGCCTTCCAGAAGAACAGCTCCGCAAGGACGATACTGTTTCGCAGCTATACTCTGGCTCTTGATCCGGGCACTCATCCGGGCGCTAGGGGGGCCAAAAACCAGCAGCAGCCAGCTGCGGATCTGCCCCAGGAGCCCCAGTCCTCAGACGAGGAGCCCCGGCTGGGGCTGAAAAGCAGGGGAGGCCCTTCTGATGAGACTGGCGATGGCCTTTCACGGGGGTATCAGATTTACTCCGACGCGAAGACATCGATTCCTTCCGACCGATCGCTCCAGATCTACAAACTGGAATATCACAAAAAATTCGCAATACCAGCGGCGGGATTTTTCTTCGCGCTTCTGGCCTTTCCCCTGGGCCTCGGGTCGCGGAAGGCTGGCAGGACTGCCGGCTTTGGTCTTGGACTTCTTCTATCAGTGATCTATTGGGGAATGCTCTTCCTGGGCCAGACCTGGGGCCTAAAGAGTCAGGTTGAGCCCTGGTTCGCCATCTGGGCACCCAATATCCTGGTGACAGTCGCTGCGGCTGGCCTTTGGATCATCAGGCATTTCTCCTCAAGAAGGCTCGCATGAGCCGCATGAGGAGCACATGGAGAGCTGGCAATCCGCGCCTGCTGAGGCGTCTTGTGCTCAGATCAGTGGTCAAGTTCTCTCTGGGCGCGGAAATCCTGCTTGTAGTCATACTGCTTCTCGCGGACCTTTTCTCCAATATCTGGCGTTTCCTGGCCTACGAGGTCCCTTTCGGAAAAATTCTGCTCTGGATGCTCCATGGCCTTCCGGTACATGGTGGCGAAGTACTGTCGGTATCCCTGCTTTTTGCAATAACCCTTACAATTTCCGAACTTTACAATGACGGCGAATTGCTTGTCGTCTTCGGTGCAGGTGTGAGCATCAGAAGTTTGACTTTGCCTGTGCTTGCCTTTTCTGCGCTTCTTTCTGCCGGTCTCTTTCTGGGAAACGATCTCGTAAGTATTCCCTCTGCATCGGCAAGAGAAGAGCTCTTCAGGACTATGACCGGCCAGAATCGGAATGAACAGCAAATTCCGAATATCACAATCCTCACCCAGGGAGGGGAGATACTGTATAACGCTGGAGTCTACAACCCAGAGCTGAAAATCCTCATGGACATCGATATCGTGCAGCGGGATGAAAACGACAAGCCCTGTCTGAGGGTAGTAGCCCCTTCAGCACAATGGGATGGCAAGATGTGGCAGTTCTCCGGCGCGAGTGTCTTTTCTGTCCAGAAGAACGGGGAGTGGACACGGAAGAAGCTTGCCAGCTATTCGAATCCGGTGCTGAATGAAAGGCCCGACTCTTTTGAAATCCTCGTTGCAAATCCGAAGTATATGAAACGGGACGAGTTGAAGACTTACATCGGCTTCCTCCGGGCATCCGGCCTGCCGTCTGCAGAGGCAGAGACAGAATATAACAAGCGATTTTCCTTCTGCTTCACGCCGCTGATCGTATATGGGCTTTCAATCGCCTTCTCTGGGCTGTTCAAGAAGAATTCCTTGCTCATGAGCCTTCTTTTCAGCCTGAGTGCAGCTACGGTATACTATGTCGCTCAGATGATAGGCGGCATTGCCGCAAAAACGGGATGGATTGCCCCAGAGATAGGCGTCTGGTCGGTCACGCTGGTTTTCCTGGCCATTTCGATCACAGGCCTCTTCAGGGCAAAAACCTGAGAGCGAAAATACCATATTGCCAAGGATAGATGGATGGATTCAGGAATATTCAGGGAAAATCATAGGGATGCGCATTCAAGGGCACGGACAGGGACTTTGCGACTCCCTCATGGTATCGTCCAGACGCCAGCCTTCATGCCCGTAGGCACCAACGCGACTGTCAAAGCCGTGCCGCCTGAAGCCCTCAAGGAGATGGGCTTCAAGATCATCCTGGCCAACACCTATCATCTATATTTGCGGCCAGGACATGAATTGATCCGTTCTGCTGGCGGTCTCCATGGCTTTTCAGGCTGGAATGGCAATTTTCTGACTGATTCCGGGGGCTTCCAGGTGTTTTCGCTCGCTCCTTTCAGAAAGATCATGGATGGCGGGATCAAATTCCGGTCGCATATCGATGGCTCAAGCCATTACCTGACACCTGAAATGGTTGTTGAAATCCAGAGCGCATTTAATTCGGACATACAGATGCAGCTCGATGTCTGTTCGCCCTGGGGCGAGACTGAGAAGAAGGCCAGGAAGTCCATGTATCTGACCTTGGATTGGGGCAAGAAAGCCAAGGCCACATGGGAACAGGTCCGAGAGTCTGATGGATACCAGGGACAGCTCTTCGGGATCATCCAGGGCAATTTTTCCAAGGAACTTCGGAAGATAAGCGCTGAAGAAACATTGGCTACGGATTTTCCGGGGATCGCCATTGGAGGGCTTTCTGTAGGTGAGCCCAAGGATATTTTTTGTGATCTGCTGGACTATACCTCCGGGTTCCTTCCTGCGGGCAAGCCTCGCTATCTCATGGGTATTGGCACTCCCGACTACATACTGGAAGCCGTTCACAATGGCATAGACCTTTTCGATTGTGTTTATCCGACACGGACGGCCAGAAATGGACTGCTGTTCACTGCGACCGGCCAGATCAGTATAAAAAAGAACCGGTATGCACAGGATTTCGGGCCGATCGATCCAGAATGCAGCTGTCCTGTCTGCCTCAACCACAGCAGGGCTTACCTGCATCATCTTTATCGAAATGGCGAGATCCTCTATTCGATCCTCGCTACCAGGCACAACCTGAGTTTCCTTGCAGACTTGGTGCGAAAGATCAGGCTGGCCGTCAGTCAGGACAGTTTCGAGGATTTTCGCTCGAGCTTCCTGGCAAGATACCAGTCGCAGGAGAGTTCAACTGTCCAGGATTAGCATCGGCAGTGCATCCGGGAATAGCCGCATCACCAGATGCCTCCTACTGCTTGCCGCCTTCAGCTTTGCTTGCGTGCCGGGACTTGCGACCCAGGAAATGGTGCACAATGGTCCTGTTGTCATCGACGATATCGAGAAGGTTCTCCCGCCAGTCAGGGGAATCGGCTATGATGAGCTCACCGATGGTATTCCCGATAAAGGCGCAATCACGCCGGATTTTAAAGCAATCAATGGAATAGACTTCATCGCGGTGGCCCTGTCTTGGCTGGGAACGCCCTACAGGGCAGGGGGCTTTTCGCGGTCGGGAGTTGACTGTTCGGGCTTCCTCAGTAATGTTCTCATGGCGACCATGCCGGAATTGGGACCATTCCCGCGAAAAAGCGAGGACTATGCATCCTGGGGCTACAAGGCAGAAGCAATGGAGCCAGGCGATATCCTCCTTTTTGCATGGGGCGGCAATATCTACCATGTCGGCATAGCGTTGAGCGATTCCACCTTCATCCATGCAGCTTCGGAAGGAGCCAAAACTGGTGTCATTATCTCGAGCCTCTGGGAAGGTCACTGGCGTACACGGCTTTGCGGCGTGCGACAGCCTTATCCCGATGACGAAAAACCCCAGCCTGCCACACCATGAAGATGGGGGAGAGCTGGGGTTCCTGCCTTTTCGGACAGGCAGTCAACCGCAGGTCAAGCTAGAATTGAGCTTCGACTATTGATTCGATTCTGTACTGGAAATCTCTTTCATGAATCGTGAACTTGAGTTCTTCCCCAACTTTGTGACCCATGAGCTTTTTGCCCAGAGGCGAAAGATAAGAAATTACATCTGCTGCTGGGTCTGACTCCCACGGTCCAAGAATGATATAGGTCTCCTTCTCCTTGTTGATCTCGTTGAGCAGCACAACTTTGGTACCAAAGGAAATCTTCGATGTCGTGATCGTCGTCCGGTCGAAGATTTGTGCGCGATCAAGTTCATTTTTGAGCTTGCCGACTTTGGCGTTCAGTTCGTCCTGCTTTTCCTTGGCCGCCTTGTACTCGGCGTTCTCTCGAAGGTCTCCCAGTGAGAGTGCGAAAGCGATTTCCTTCTGGTTTTGCGGAACATCAGTTTCCATGATTGTCTGGAGTAGCTTCTGCTTTTCTTCATACTTTTCGGCAGTAACCATCAGGCCGCGGGACAGGACTGTCAGTTTTTCTTCTTCGCCGAAATAACGGAGCTTTGGGAATTTTTCGGAAATCTTGTGTTTAATGTCGAGCTTGATACTGGGATCTATTTCCCTTATATCCATGAGCAGGGCATAGACTCTTTCCACCGTATCCGGGGTGGATTCAAGAAGGAAATTCTCGAGATACTTGTCCTTGAAAAGGATGTTTTGGACAAGCTTGTTTACTTTCTTGTTCTCGGTTGTGTCCTTGTGGTTGTCTATTTCCTTATAAGTGATATCGAGAATGTGGAGTAGGGTGAGCATGATCTTCTCGCGCACGATACCCAGCTCGGAGAACCACTCCTCATTCCTCAGGTCCTTGACCAGCCAGATGAAAGCTTCCCGGTGATCCCTGTAGTCCTCGACGATATCCATAGCCATTTTCTTGAGTTTTTGCGAATAGCCTGCGTCCTTGAGCTCATCGATCATTTTTACTGAACGGGCATAGGGCAGAAGCTTGATATAGATGTCCGACCATTCAGGGATGAAAAGCCTGATGTGCTGGACATAGGTGGTCTTGAGCTCCGAGTCCTTGATGTTTTGGTAGACGGCAACTGGATTTTCGATCTGGAGGAAAAGTTCCTGAAAGGTAATGGAAGGATTCTGCTGGAGCCGCGGGTTCTTTATCGCCAGATCCTTGAGAAGCAGGAAAGATGAGACGACAAACTCGTCAACGCCCTGATACGCATTGAGGAAGCTCGAGAAATACGACAGCATCTCTGCAAAATACTCGGAATCTAGGTCGTTCTTCTCGATAAAATCCCTGAAGCATTGTACACGGGGGAAAAAATTCTTTTCGGCCTTGAATTGGATAAAAAGCTTCTCATCGAAGGAAAGCGGACGTTCACGGACTATGTACATTGAAATGTCGTTCGCCGCATTACCGAAAGACGAATCTGTCTTCAGTGCATCCTTGGCTTTCGTGCCCCATGCATTCCATTCGCTCTGAGTCAGGACATTTGGAACGAGTTCCGCTTTGACGCGCTTGAGATCTGCCCTGTTGTCGAAGCTCTTGATGATGGTCTTGAGCGCCCAGACGGGATCGTTCTTTACTTTCTCATGCAGCTTGTCTTTCGGCCATGTTGCTTTCAGAACCCAGATATGATCCTTCGACAGTGGTATGAGACTGTCGATGGCCATCTTGAGGGACATCTTGTGGTTGCGCGATTTTGCGAAATCGATGGTTACCTCATCACCTTTGACACTGGCAATCCTGCCGATGTTCCACGTCCTGTGGAAGACATAGTTACCAACATCGAAGGCAATGTGTTTCTCGAATTCATCGATGGCTTCGTGAAGCGAACGGTAGGACTGGCTGATATTCGCGAGCTTCAGGTAGTCCTGGAGACGCGAATGGCCGGCATACTTGCCGGAATAGCATTCGATGAGTTCTTTCCTTATCGCAGGGCTCTTATCGTCGTAGTCGATGACATGCTTGAGAATGTCGAGGGCTGTGTCCCAATCTTTTTTATCCTTGTACCAGGCATAGAGGTCCATGAGCAGCATTGCGGCTTTGTCCTGCGATATCTGGGTGGCGATCTTCTTCTCGACATGGAAAAAGAAGTCGATGTCCTCCGGACAATAGGCCACCAGCTTCAGCCAAATTTCACGGACATTGGTGGAGAGGCCCTTGTTGATATAACGGAGAAGTGCTTTCTTGTAATATCCGATGGCCTCGTCCCGTTGTCCGAGTTTGTCCTCGTGCTCCGCAATAGCCTTGACGATATCGGCTTCCTCATAATCAACCTTGATGAGTCTTTTTCTGGTTTCGTAAAGCTCATCCGTCCTGTTTTCGGCCTGGTAGCAATCGGCAAGTCGCGAGAGTGCAATTCTGTTCTCACCATAATCCAGGATACGTTGACAGAGATATTCCACGATGTTGGTCCGACCGCTTTCAGCGAAAAGGTCCATCAGCTGAACGAGGTAGGATTCGTCGGCCGGTTGCTTGGCGAGACTCAGTATGCCCGCAATGTAAAGGGCGATTACGCTGTTCTTCGTATGACCAAGATGTTCCTGGCAGACATTCAGGAATTCATCGGAGCAGTTCTGCGCGGCAGCCGATTCGAGAAGGGCATCCAGCTCCTTCAGGCTAGCGATAGAATAATTGGGAAGGGTTGTTCGTGTCCATTTTTCCTCATTGAGCATTCCCTGCAGCGTGCCAGTGAGCTGGTTGTCTGACATAGCTTTCTCCTCTCTATGATAGGTACTGCTTGTAGATATCTTTATCGAGAACCTGTATTTTCTGCAGTGTCTTCTGTATCCTCGACGGATCAGCGTTCATTGCTTTGCAATTATCCAATACCCAGAAATAACGGTTTAAAAGCCTAGGCCTCAGTGTTGCCGCTCTGGATGGATTTTCCCTGAGTTCATTTTCCAGGCTGAACATAGATGAATTGAGCCTGGAGCTTTCTGCAGGCGTCAATTCCCGCTTGACGCTGAAGACGCCTGAGAGTTCTCCAAATACAGGGATCCATTCAGTGATTTCGGTTTCCATATATCCAGATTCCCTGACTCTTGCAGCGATTTTTTGAATCATGTCAGATTCGATAAATTCGAGCTCAATTTTTTCCGGCGCTAAAAAGAACGCTTCGCGGAAAAGGATTTTTGAGGCATTCTGTTCTCCGGACAGAGCGAAGCAGTCGGCGAGTTCGGCCAGATAGACAGCATTATCCTTGTGCACTTTGGTGGCCTGCTCGAGATGGCGCAGAGCTGTCTCATAATCTCCCAGTGCCTTCCTGCACCTGCCCAGGCGAAAATCAAATTCGATTCCCAGCGATTTCTTTTCCTCGTCAGAAATTGAGAGAAAAAAATCGAGCGCCATGCTAAAGGCGAATCGCCTGTAGGCGTACTTGGCCATCTCAAAATCACCTGTGATTCTTGAAAGGAAAACGCAAAAATTTTTCCATTGAAAAATGATAAAATTCCCTTGCTGCAAAGGATTTTCAATTTTTTTCAGCGATTCGAGGCAATCCGACCAAAATTGCGAACACTTGAGATCGAACAGGACTTCGGAATTATCAAAATCAACATGGAGCGCTTCGTCGAAAAAGCGCGATGCGTTGCCAAGATCAACGTTCTTGAGACATTCATATCCTTGTTCCAGCAGACCAGAGACGCGATCTTGATTATCCATTTATATCCAATCCCAATAGCCGTTATAAATTATCATACTAACCGATTGAAGCGAATCAAGTCAATCGTCATGCGCTTTCCCGACTTGCCCGTTTATGATAGGATTGGCTCATGAAAAATCCCATTGTTGCACCATCGATTCTATCGGCTGATTTTGCGGACATGCAGACAGGCTTGGGACGGATCCGGGATTCGGGAGCTGACTGGATCCATATGGATGTCATGGATGGGCACTTCGTCCCGCCGATATCTTTTGGGGCCAAAATGGTATCTGATGTGCGGAAGCGGACAGCCCTGCCTCTCGATGTTCATCTCATGGTCGAAGAACCGGATAAGATGATACCCGATTTTGCAGCTGCTGGAGCAGATATAATTACATTCCACGCTGAAGCCTGCATTCATATGCATAGGACAATTCAGTCAATACACAGCCTGGGCAAGGCCGCCGGGATTTCCGTTGTGCCATCGACACCTGTTTCGGCCATCGCGGAAATTCTGCCGTTTGTCGACCTCGTGCTGGTGATGACCGTCAATCCGGGGTATGGAGGGCAGGAACTGCTTGAGTTTTGCCTCCGGAAGGTCGAAGCGCTCCAGGCGCTGCGCGATTCGCTGAAGCTTGGTTTCCGTATTTCCATCGATGGTGGCGTTTCGGAGGCGGCGTTGTCCTCCATCGCCGAGGCAAGGCCTGATGTCCTCGTGATTGGTTCTGCTTTTTTCGAGGCGGAAGATCCTGCCACGTTCGTGGGAACGGTTCGAGATGCATTTGGCGCAAGGCTAGTCTGCTGATAGTGTGACAGAACCATGAGAGCCGTTGTACAGAGAGTCTCCGGCGCCAGCGTAACGGTGAATGAAAATGGATGCGCCGTGACTGTGGGCCAAATTGACCAGGGAATACTCATTTACCTGGGCGTTGGCCTGGACGATGATCTGAAGGATGTCGCTTATCTTGCTGACAAGGCGGCGAATCTCAGGATATTTATGGATTCCGAAGAAAAAATGAATCTTTCCGCGTGCGATCTTGAATATCCTGCATTGGTGGTTTCGCAATTCACTCTTTACGCCGACGCGAGGAAGGGCAGGCGTCCCTCCTTTTCCGGTGCTGCGGGGAATGAGGCAGCGCTTGGTTTATACGAAAGCTTCTGCAGGAATCTGTCTGAAAAAGGGATTCATGTCGAAAGGGGCGCTTTTGGACGAATAATGAAGGTTGCCTATACTAACGAAGGGCCGATAACGATCTTGCTTGACTCGAAGAAACAGTTCTGAGGCAGTGAAAGAAGCTGCGAGGGCCCCTGCGCCGTGCGGCGCAGGGGCCCTCGCTATTTATTTAGTACCAGAAGATTCAGCAATGGGGTATCACGCCTTCTTGCTGGATCCCCGGGGTCTTCCGACCGGACGCTTCACCGCGTTTGCTACGGGGGCAGGCGCGGAAGAGCGCGGCTTGCGGCCCGCGGATGACTTTGCAGCCACGGTGCTTTTTTTTGTCAAAGCAGCGGATTTGGTGGTCTTGGCTACCGGGGCGATCACGCTGGCCTTGATTGCAGGCTTGCGCTGGGTTTTTGCCGCGGATTTTGCAGGGGCCTTCATAGCGGTTGCCTTAGCGACAGGTTTTGCAGCTCTCTTTCCAGTTGTGGATTTTGCTGCAGCCGCACGGGGCTTTGCCTTGGAGGCTTTTGCTTTCTTCGTCAGCTCGGCGGCAATCGTCTGCTTTGCCGGCCTTCCGCGCTTCTTCTGCACAATGGCTACGGTGCTTGCCTTGGTACTGGTCATGGTCTTGGTCTTGGAAGCCGCTTTTGCGGGGGCTTTCTTTGCCAAAGCGGGTTTTGCCGCAGGGGCTGCAGAAGGCGTTGAAACGCCAGCAGGTCCCTCGATGGCCGCCTGGGCAGCTGCGAGCCGGGACACAGGAACGCGGAACGGCGAGGAGGATACATAGTTCATTCCTGCACGGTGGCAAAACTTGACGGATTGAAGGTCGCCGCCGTGCTCGCCGCAGATTCCAACCTTGAGCTTGGGTCGCGCCGAGCGCCCCTTATCTATGCCCATCTTCACGAGCATGCCAACGCCGATCTGGTCCAGGCTCTGGAAAGGATCGGCCTTGAAAATACCGGCCTTCTTCTCGTCCACATAATCGGGCAGGAATTTGCCTGCATCGTCACGGGACATTCCCAGGGTCATCTGGGTGAGGTCATTGGTTCCGAAGGAGAAAAATTCCGCCACTCCGGCGATCTGGTCCGCAAGCAGGGCAGCGCGCGGCACTTCAATCATCGTTCCAACCATGTAGGAGAGCTGGATACCCGCTTTCGCGATGATCGCATCGGCGACTTCACGGGTTCTGGTCTCGAGAATCTTGAGTTCCTTTGCGTCGATGACGAGAGGAATCATGATCTCCGGAAGGACCTTGACACCCTTTTTTGTCATATTGCAGGCAGCGGTAATGATTCCTGTAACCTGCATATCGAGGATTTCAGGATAGGTGATCGTCAGGCGGCATCCGCGATGGCCGAGCATGGGGTTGGCTTCATGGAGCTGGGACACGCGCTGAGCTATTTTTTCAACGCTCACGCCTGTAGCCTCTGCCAGAGCCTTCTGGCCTTCTGCATCGTGCGGGACGAATTCATGAAGCGGCGGATCGATGAGACGGATCGTTACAGGGAGGCCGTCCATCGCCTTGAAGATTCCTTCAAAGTCTTTCGTCTGGAAGGGGAGAAGCTTCGCGAGGGCTTTTTTGCGGGTCTCGACATCGTCGGCAATGATCATTTCGCGAATCGCAAGGATGCGCTCCTCGGAATCGAAGAACATGTGTTCGGTTCTGCAAAGGCCGATGCCTTCAGCGCCAAGCCTGCGTGCATTTTCCGCATCGTAGGGTGTATCGGCATTGGTACGGACCTTGAGGGTCCTGATCTTGTCCACCCAGGACATCAGCGTGTTGTAAGCTTCGGGAGGTTGCGGCTTCACCAGATTGAGCTTTCCGACATAGACGTTTCCGGAAGAACCATCGAGTGTGATGTAATCGCCCTGCTTGATAATGGTCGACCCGACTGAGAAGCTGCCTTTTTCATAGTCGATGTTGAGCTTCTCGCATCCGACGATGCAGCACTTGCCCCATCCGCGCGCAACTACCGCAGCGTGGCTGGTCTTGCCGCCAGTCGCGGTGAGGATGCCCTGAGCCGCGTGCATGCCGCCGACGTCTTCGGGGCTGGTTTCCTTGCGGACGAGAATGACCTTTTCGCCCTTGGCATTCCATTCATCTGCCGTCGCGGCATTGAAAACGACTCTACCCGTGGCTGCGCCCGGCACCGCGTCGATACCCTGGACGAGGAAGCTGTCCTTCAGAATGGCAGCATTAGACTTGTCAATCATGGGATAGAAGATGCCTTCGATGTCGGTTGTCTTGATCCGCATGACGGCCTCTTCTTTGGTGATGACTTTTCCCTTGACCAGATCGACTGCAATCTTGAAGGCTGCCATCGGGCTCCGCTTGCCGGTCCGGCACTGGAGCATGTAAAGCTTGCCTTCCTGAACGGTGAATTCGAGGTCTTGCATGTCTTTGTAATGAGCTTCGAGCTTCTTGCGTACATCGAGAAGCTGCTTGTAGGCTTTCGGGTCTTTCTTTTCGAAATCAGAAAGCTTGATGGGGGTGCGGATGCCGGCCACGACATCTTCGCCCTGGGCATTGACCAGGTAGTCGCCATAGAAGACGTTCTCACCGGAGTTGGGGTCACGGGTAAAGCAGACGCCCGTTCCCGAGGTCTCGCCCATGTTGCCGAACACCATCTGAACGACGTTCACTGCCGTTCCCTTGATTCCCTGGATCTTCTCGACCCTGCGATAGGTCACTGCTTTCTCGGCCATCCAGGAATTGAAGACCGCATTGATGGCTCCGATCAGCTGCTCGCGTGGATCCTGCGGGAAATCAGCCTTGAGTTCCTTGCGGTAGATACCCTTGAAAGTATCGATGAGGGCAGTCAATTCATCTGCATTGACATCGGTGTCGGAAATCTTTGCGCTTGCACTTGCCTTGATCCGCGAGCGTGTCATTTTGTTCTTCAACTCATCAAATGCTGCATCAAAGGTGCTTCTGTCGATACCCATGGCGATGGAGCTGTACATCATGATAAAGCGCCTGTATGCATCGAGAGCGAAGCGGCGGTTGCCGGTCTTGGCGGCGAGCCCTTCGACGGAAGCATCGGTCAGGCCCAGATTGAGGATGGTCTCCATCATTCCGGGCATCGAAATTGCAGCGCCTGATCGGACAGAAACGAGCAGTGGATCGCGCGGATCGCCCAGTTTCTTGCCAACGGTCTTTTCGAGCTGTTTGAGGTTCTTGTCAACTTCTTTCTCGAGACCGTCCGGCCATGTCTTGCTATTCCTGAAATAGAGGTCGCAAACCTCGGTGGTGATTGTAAAGCCAGCCGGAACGGGCAAACCGATCTTCGTCATTTCAGCAAGCCCAGCTCCTTTGCCACCGAGAAGCTCTTTCATTGTACCGTCGCCTTCTGCAACGCCGTCTCCAAATGCATAAACAAATTTCTTCTTAGCCATTGGGCGTTTCCTCCAGTCGGGGAAAAGGAATTGCGAGACATTTTTTATGTCCAATGTCCCGGACGTGAATAAAAATTCGCGTCTTTCAATAAAATACCGGTCTGTAAGCTAATGGAAATGAAGAGATGTGTCAAGAAACCGGCATGACGTTGTGCGATATATGTTTGCGACTTTCCTGCATGCCGAAAATAATTGGAAATCGCCTTGCCTTGCGAATATTGACTAAATGTCGCATGGGTGTCTACATAATATAGTGTGGACCAGATTTTTTTCCATGTTGACCTCGATGCGTTTTTCGCCTCAGTCGAGCAGCACGACGACCCGGCTTTGAAAGGGAAGCCTGTAATTGTCGGTGCTGCGCCGGGAAAACGAGGTGTTGTCTCAACTTGTTCCTACGAAGCAAGAGAATTCGGCGTGCATTCTGCCATGCCGATATCTGAGGCTTCGCGACGTTGCCCCGCTGGGATTTTTCTTCCGGTCCGAATGAAACGATATGCCGAGATTTCAAAATTGATAATGGAAATCCTTGGAGAATTCACGCCTGAAATGAGACAGCTTTCGATAGACGAGGCCCTGTTGGACATGACGGGGACACAGCGGCTCTGGGGCTGTCCCGAAGATGCGGCTGCCCGTATAAAGAAAAGGATCGCCGAGCAGGCTGGCCTCACAGTTTCGATCGGAGCCGGACCGAACAAATATATCGCCAAGGTTGCTTCGGGGTACAATAAACCTGATGGACTCACCATTATCGTGCCTGGGGGCGAGAAGAATTTCATGCGCTCATTATCCATCGAAAAATTGTGGGGCGCTGGAGAGAAGACCCGAAAAGCCCTTGCCGACATAGGAATAGGAAGCATTGCCCAGCTCCAGGAAGCATCGCCTGCAAAGCTGAAAGCCAGATTCGGGCAGGCGGGTGCGAAATTCCTCATTACGGCGGCCACGGGACAGGATCCCGGAGTATTTTTGGATGAGACAGTTTCGCGTTCCATGAGTGTGGAACGGACCTTTCAGTTCGATACATGTGATATGGAATCAATCCTCAGCCTTTTGCGCCAGTTCTCTGATGAACTCATCGCGCGGCTCTGGTCGGAGAATCTCTGCTCATGCTGCCTGGGCATAAAAATTCGGTATGACGATTTCTCATCAATCACACGGCAATGTGTCCGCGAATCCGGATACGAGGCATCGGAAGAAGCATATTCCGATGCGGCGAAGTTGCTTCGGCAAAATTGGGATGGGAAAAGGCCGATCAGGCTAATTGGCGCAAGTTTCATGAACCTCCAGCCCGCAGGGAGCACGCAGACCAATCTGTTCGAATCCGGGCATGAAAGGGAAAGTTGTGCTCAGAGGGCGGTTCTGGCCTTGCAGCAAAAGGGGAAGGGCAGAATCACGAGGGCGCGGTACCTGAAAAACAAGCCAGAATGACGCGGGAATGATCGCTCTTTACCAGCTGATGCTCATGGCTGGAGCCTTATCCACAGTAATTATTTCATTCATGGCGCCTTCGAAATAAGCGGTTTTACCGTCGATCCTCGCCTTGATCGCGGGGCTTGCCGAGTTGGCCGATTTCGGTTCCCTTGGCACTTCGATGGCAAATCTGAAGGAATACGGTGTGAAGGCCTTGACCGCAAGCTCTTTCATATCCGGATCGAGCACTTCAATATCGTCGC
>JAJFUL010000156.1 GCA_021372425.1 Spirochaetaceae bacterium | reverse complement strand
TCGCCTTTGCTGGTCAGAGGCCCCCGGTAGCACTCGACGCAGACTTCATCAGGGCTCAAGTCCGCAAGGTTCACGGTCGCCTGCACGGTGATCTTTGTCCCCCGGGCGATTACCGGCGACATGTCGTCGCTGATATCGAGTACGGCAATGTTCCCCCAGGCCCTTCTCGCCTTTTCGATATAAGCTGCGAGGGATCTCGAGGAGACATAGTTCTCGGCCTTGAGCCGCTGGCATTCAGCCATGGCCGGCTTGTAGTATTTCGTGTAGTATTCGCCGAGCATACGGTGCGTCGAAAAGTTCGGTCCGATTTTTTTCATCGAATCGCGCATTTTCTGGATCCACTCGTGTGGCAGGTTGTCGCGTCCGCGCCGATAGAACATGGGCACAATCTCGCGCTCAAGGAGGTCGTATAGCGCGTCGCTTTCGATCTTGTCCTGCAGCTCCTCGTCCTTGTATTCCTCGCCCTGGCCAATCGCCCAGCCGATGCCCGGCTCATAGGCTTCCGCCCACCAGCCGTCCAGGACCGAGCAGTTCAACACGCCATTCATGCCGGCCTTCATACCGGAGGTTCCCGAAGCTTCCAGGGGCCTGCGCGGCGTGTTGAGCCAAACATCGGAACCTGAGGTCATGTAATGGGCGATGTTCATGTCGTAATCTTCGAGGAAGATGATGCGACCCATGACTTCTTCCTTGCGGGAGAAATGCACGAGTTCCCGGATCAGTTCCTTGCCCGGGATGTCATGGGGATGAGCCTTGCCGGCAAAAATGATCTGGAGCGGCATGTCCTTGCTGGAAAGCAGCCGGATCAGGCGGTCCGGATCGCTAAGAAGTAGATTGCCGCGCTTGTAGGTCGCAAAGCGACGGGCAAACGACAGTGTGAGCACATAGGGCGATAACGAGCCTCCCGCTTTCGAAGTCACAAAATCAGAGACGCCAAGCCTTTCCATGGTGGCCTTCAGGCGGTCGCCGGAAAAAGCGACAAGCCGTTCGCGGCGGCGCTCGTGCGTGCGCCAGAGTTCCTCGTCCGAAATCCTGTCCACGCGCTTCCACATTTCGCTGGAAGCGGGTTCCTCATTGAACCTCGGGCCGATATAACGATCCAGCAGGTCGATCATGTCGTGGCTGAGCCAGGTACGCGGATGGACACCGTTGGTGACCGAGCCGATAGGGATTTCGGAGACCGTAAGCCCCGGCCAGAGGTTCTTCCACATCTCCCTGCTGACCTGGCCGTGCAGCTTCGAAACGCCGTTCGCATAGGCCGAAAGCTTGAGCGCGAAAACCGTCATGCAGAAGCTCTCGCCGGGGTCGTTCGGGTTTTCACGGCCGAGCGAGAGGAACTCGTTCCAGTCCACGCCGAAACTCTGGATCCAGTTCCTGAAATAACGTTCAATCAAATCGATACCGAAGCGCTCGTTGCCTGCCGGCACCGGCGTGTGTGTCGTGAATATATTGGTCGGAACGAAGGCCTGCACGGCCTCCTTGAAATTCATCTTGCTTTCGCTCATCAGAACGCGGATTCGTTCGAGGGCGAGGAAGGCAGAATGTCCTTCGTTCATGTGGGTCGCCGCGACATCGATGCCGAGCGCTCGCAGCGCCCTGATGCCACCGATCCCCAGCACGATTTCCTGGCGGATGCGCATATCCTTGTCGCCGCCATACAGCGTCGCCGTGATTGTCCTGTCTTCAGCGCTGTTTTGGGGAATGTTCGTGTCGAGCAGGTAAAGGCTCGACCTGCCCACCTTTACTTCCCAGATTGCCGCCTGGACCAGCTTATCTGAAAGGTCCACCGAGACGAGGATGGGCTTGCCGTCCGAATCGACGCACTGCTGGACGGGCATGTTGTACCAGTCGTTTTCAGGATATGACTCCTGCTGGAAACCATCGGCGTTCAGGTATTGCTTGAAATAGCCCTGGCGGTAGAGGAGGCCTACACCGACCAAAGGCAGTCCCAGGTCGCTGGAGGTCTTCATGTGATCGCCCGACAGGATGCCCAGGCCGCCCGAATAGGTCGGCAATGATACATCGATTCCGAACTCCATGGAAAAATAGGCCGTTACCGGGTTCCTGGGTCCCTTATACCAGGCATCGCCCTTGTTGTAGCGCT
>JAJFUL010000148.1 GCA_021372425.1 Spirochaetaceae bacterium | reverse complement strand
GCAACCCCCGATTACTTTGGTTTTCCTTCGACTGCCTGCATAGTCCAGGACAAGATAGGCGCCTCCGGCTGCGCGGCCTTCGACGTCACGGCGGGATGTACGGGCTTCATTTATGCTCTCGATGTGGCCTCGGCGATGCTCGAATCCCGCCACGGACGGCATGCGCTTGTCATAGGTGCCGAAACATTGAGTCGCATTATAGATTGGAATGACCGATCAACAGCCGTGCTTTTTGGAGATGCGGCAGGTGCCGCCGTCCTTTCGCAAATCGAAGAACCGGGAAGGGGCTGCCTTTCATTTATCCTTGGGGCGGACGGTAGCGGGGCTGATGATCTTCATTTGATCCAGTCCCCCAGGACCTCGGCCTTTGCGCGGGCCGAGCCCATTACGCCCAGCATTTCGATGAACGGAAGAAAAGTCTACGATTTTGCCGTAAAAGCCCTGACAGACCTCATTGAGCGCATGCTTCATGAAACGGTCTACCGGCTTGAGGATTTTGCGTGGATAGTACCCCACCAGGCGAATGCCCGCATCGTGCAGGCGGCCGGCAAACGTTTCGGAATTCCCATGGACAAGTTCTATATGAATATCGAGGAATATGCCAATACGTCCTCGGCAAGCATACCGACAGCACTGGCGGAAATGAACGAAAAGGGCCTTCTGGCGAAAAACGATCTTATCATGCTGTTAGGCTTTGGCTCCGGCCTCACCTATGGCTCGGCAGTCATCAGATGGTAGGACAGCGGGTCGCTTTCTGGCAACGCCGAACAAAAAGGATGAAGCTGTGAAAAGAAAAATCGCGGTAACGGGTATGGGAATCATCAGCCCTGTTGGAAACGACATCCCTTCATTCTGGGATTCGTTGACGAAAGGCCAATCTGGCCTGGGGCCTATTTCGCGGTTCGATGCATCGGCTTTCGAGTCAAGGATCGCCGCCGAAGTCAAGGATTTTTCGCCCGAACGATGGATCGAGCGGAAAGAAGCCAGAAAAATGGCGCTTTTTTCCCAATATGCTACCTGCGCGGCCGTTCAGGCATGGATTGACGCAGGCCTGCCTTATCCGTCCAGTGGCAGTCTTCCCTATGAAGGAGAGCGGATCGCCGTATGTATCGGAAATGGAATCGGAGGCATCGAGGTCTTCCAAGATTCCTATTCAAAGCTTTGCAGCGCTGGGCCCGACAGAATGCCTCCGCTGACGATTCCGCTCATGATCTCCAACGAGGCATCGGGCAATATCGCGATGCTGTTCCACCTTCACGGGCCCGCTTTTACGCAGGTGACGGCCTGCGCATCAGGCACCGATGCCATTGGCCAGGCTATGGACCTCATACGATCGGGGCGCGTGGATATGGTGATAACGGGAGGAACCGAAGCTGCCATTTCAGAATTCGCCATTGGCGGATTCTGCAGGCTCAAGGCACTTTCGACACATTACAATGATGATCCCGCTCGGGCGATGCGCCCCTTCGACAAGGACAGGGATGGATTCGTGATTGGGGAAGGGGCAGGCCTGCTCGTTCTGGAAGATTACGAGAAGGCCCTCCGACGAGGTGCGCGCATACATGCCATAGTGACAGGCTATGGGGCTACCTGCGACGCCTACCACCTTACAGCGCCGGACCCCGAAGGAATTCACGGTTCCCGCGCCATAAGCCTTGCCATCGAGGATGCCGGGTTGAAGCCGGAGAATATCGGATACTACAACGCCCACGGCACCTCAACCCAGCTCAACGACCCAGCAGAAACCTTCATGATCAAAAAGGCCTTCGGCTTGCATTCGCGGGGCTTAAAGATCAGTTCGACAAAAAGCATGACTGGGCACTGCATAGCGGCTGCAGGAGCCATCGAGGCCATTGCCTGCATAATGGCGCTCAAAACAGGGCTGCTCCCTCCTACGATCAATCTGGAGAACCCAGACCTCGAGGCCGGCTGCGACCTGGATTATCTGCCCAACGTGGCTCTCGCCATGCCGGTCGATGCAGCGCTCTCTGCGTCGTTTGGTTTTGGGGGTCACAACTCGGCGCTGGTTTTCCAGGCAGTGCGGGAAGCAGAGTGATCTATCTGTTCTTATGCTCCAGTCTTCGCTATCTTTAGGCAAGAAGAGGTCAATTCATGAAAAATATTGAAAAATTAATTCCGCATCGTCCTCCTTTCATGTTCGTCGACAGCGTGCGGGTCGAAGGTGAAGAGATTGTCGCTACCTATGCGTTCAGCCCGGAGGAGTGGTTCTTCAAAGGGCATTTCCCAGACTATCCTGTCGTTCCGGGAGTCTTGCTCATCGAATCCATGGCACAGGCAGGCGGCGCGGGAGCCAAGCTCCTCGGCGTCACCCCTGATGGCTTGTTTGTCCTGGCCAAGATTCGGTCGGCTTCCTTCCGCCGCCAGGTGAGGCCGGGTGAGCTTTTTGAGATGCAAATCCGCTGCCTTCATTCTGGTTCACACATCCTGCACCAATCGGGGAAAGGCCTGGTGGACGGTGAAATCGCGGTGGAGGCAGAATGGATCGCCATGACTACGGACCGGGGAAGTGTCCAGGGAGGAAAGAGCGAATGAAGATAACCCCAATGGTGAGGAACAACATATGTCTCAATGCCCACCCTGAGGGTTGTGCCAGGGAAGTCGGGATCCTGGCCGACAGGGCCGGGACTTTTTATGGCGTCCAGTCTGTCTCCCCGCATGGCCTGTCGCGGAGGCCCAATCATGTACTCATCATCGGCTGTTCGGCTGGCTACGGCCTTGCCTCCCGTCTTGTCGCAGGTTTCGGCTACCATGCGGCGACGGTAGGCATTTCATTCGAACGCGAACCTTCGGGAAACAGGACAGGCACGCCAGGCTGGTACGCCAATCGGGCCTTCGATACTCTCTCCGCCCAGTCCGGCATCCAGTCTGTGACATTCGAGGTTGATGCATTCTCAGATAACGCCAAGGAACAGGCAATAAAGGCCGCAAAGTCGCAGGGGGGCCCCTATGATCTCATCGTCTACTCTCTGGCTAGCCCGGTGAGAACAGACCCGGAGAGCGGGATCATGTACCGTTCGGCCATCAAGCCGATTGGCTCGCCCTATTCGGGCACCACGGTCGATGTCTTTTCCGGCGCCATGAAAGAAGCCCAGATACAGCCTGCCGACGAAGAAGAAATCTTTCAGACGGTCAAGGTGATGGGAGGAGAGGATTGGGCCCGCTGGATGGATGCGCTGGAATCAGCCAATTCTGTGGCAGAGTCAGCCATGACTGTGGCTTACTCCTATATCGGGCCATCCCTTTCGTGGCCGCTCTACCGAGATGGAACTATTGGGAGGGCAAAGGCAGACCTTGAGGCGAAATCCCGCGAGATTGGCCACAAATATGCTTCCGCAGGCCTCAAGGCCTATGTTTCCATCAACAAAGCAGTGGTGACCCGGTCCAGCGCAGTGATTCCAGTCATCCCACTCTATGTTTCGACGCTTTTCAAGGTGATGAAGGAGCGGAACCTTCACGAAGACTGCCTGGACCAGATGATGAGGCTCTATACAGAGCGGCTCTATATCCCCGACAATGTCCAGGTGCCCCTGGATGATGAAGGGCGAATTCGGCTTGACGATCGCGAGCTCAGCCAGTCTGTACAAGATGAAGTGACATCGCGGATGGCCAGGATTGACGACGGCAATCTACGGGAACTGGCTGATATCGATGGGTTCAGGCAGGATTTCTTGAGAGCCCACGGTTTTGAGGTACCCGGCGTGGATTATGAGGCCGAAATTTAGCACAAAGGAGCTCGCACGAACGCATGAACAGCATCTATCTGAAAGCTGGCGAATTGGGCCATTTCATTCCGAGTGATGACCGCAGGTTCCAGCACCTAACAA
>JAJFUL010000138.1 GCA_021372425.1 Spirochaetaceae bacterium | reverse complement strand
GGATCGCAGCAGCGTGCTTTTACCTGACCCCGAGGGGCCGATCACCAGCACGACCTCGCCGCGCCACACCGAAAGGTCGATGCCGTCGAGCGCTTGCACCGTGCCAAAAGATTTTCGTGCTTGCTGCACTTCTATGAAGGGGCGCTCGCTCATTTCACGCCCCGCTTCAGTCTTTTTTCAAGCTGGCGAACCAGTAGGGAGAGGGTCACGGTGAGACAGAGATAGAAGAACGCCACCGCGTTGTAGGTCTCGAAAAATTTGAAGGTCGAGGCCGAATAGACCTTGCCGAGCTGCGTGATGTCCTGTACGCCCAGCGCTGAAACCAGAGACGAATCCTTGATGATGGCAACGAATTCATTGCCCAGCGCCGGCAGCACGTTGCGTATAGCCTGTGGCAGGACGATGCGTCGCATAACTTGACCGTGGGACATCCCGAGCGCTTCCGCAGCCTCGACTTGGCCACGGTCCACGCTCTCGATTCCGGCGCGGAAGATCTCGGCAATGAAAGCTGCATAGCCAAGCGTGAGGGCGAGGACGGCGCGCGTGGCGAAATCGAAATTGCGCCCTTCGATTTTCTGGATTATCCCGGCATTGATGAGCGGGGCGAGAAGGCTATTGAGCGCCTGCGCAAGCGCAGGCGCGCCAACAAAAGCAATATAGTACAGGATGACGAGCATGGGCAGGCCGCGCACGAGTTCGATATAGAAAGTTGACATTTCACGCGCAACACGGCAGTTCGAGGAACGCATGAGCCCAAGGCCAAGGCCGAGGACGATTGAGGCAGCATAGGCAATGAGCGAAACCGAAATGGTGACACCCATGCCTCTCGATACTGCCGTGAAAATCACGCGGTAATCTGCCGAGCTGATGGCGGAGAATACCATCCATCCGCCCAGCAGAACGATGGCGACAAGCCACCAGGGAATTTTGTCCAGCTTTGCGCCGAGACTGCCTTTGCTCATTTATCTTTACCAGGCTTCAGGGCTTGTATTCAAAGAACCATTTCGTGTTCAACCTGTCGAAGAATCCTTCTGCTTTCAGCGCCGCGATGGCAGCGTTGAAAGGCACGACCAGGCCAGAGCCCTTTTTGAAGATGAAACCGAACTCCTCTGTGCCGAGCGGGCCCCCGACGGACTTCAGCTTGTTGGGATAGGCTCCGATATAGCCCTTGCTCGACGCAGCGTCCATGAGAACCATGTCAACGTCGCCTGCAAGCAGCGCCTGGACGGAAGCGCCGAATGTCTCGAAAAGCTTGATCCTCGGGTTGGATTCGTCCCCATCGAGGACATTGTAGACCGCAACATAAAAGTTGGTGGTTCCGGCCTGCGCTCCAATCAGAAGCTTCGAGTTGGCGGCGAAGGTTTTTTCGTCGGCAAAGCGCTTTTCGTCGGCCCGCACTAGCATTAACTGCTGTCTCACCATGTCTGGAGCCGAAAAATCGACCTGCTGATTCCGCTCGTCGGTTATCGTTATGCCATCCATGCCGACATCGAACTGGCCGTCGCGCACGGCCTGGATCATGGTGTCCCATGAAGTGACCTTCCAGACGACCTTGGCATTCAGCCGTTTGGCTATTTCATTGACAGCGTCATATTCCCAGCCCATGGGCTTGCCGGTTTTCGGATCGATGAAATTAAGCGGCGTATAGGCGTTTTCAGTCACTGCGATGATTGTCTGCCCCTTCAGGTCGGGAAGTTTGGTCGTCTGCGCCGCTACTGGGGAAACCATCGCTGACAGGACAGCGAGCACCAGGAAGCCGAAAAAGCCTCTTTTCATGATAATCCTCCTTGGCAATGATTAGTGGACTGCTTTGATATGGAATACGCTTTTTACAGTAATGCCATTGTGTCGCGTGTCCCGGTTCGTTGTCAAGGTTGAATGAATTCCGGCATTTTCCCGCTTGACCATCTCGTTTGTCGGCAGTATTATTCGATTAAACGATTGCTTAATTGATAAATCGTTATCACAAACAATCCGGGAGGCAATCATGAACGAAGACCTGTGCAGCCAATATGGCATCTCCTGCAAGGAGGAAGCCCCTGGGCTTCGCGCCTCGCTTCTCAATGTCGCAGGACTTTCCGAGCTGTTCAAGGCGATGGCCGACGAAACCAGGGTGAAAATTCTCTATCTGCTGTCGCAGAAGGAACTTTGTGTCTGCGACCTCGCCTATATCCTCGAAACCACTCTCCCTGCGGTATCGCATCACCTGCGCTTCCTCAAGGCCCTCAACTTGGTCAAGACCCGCAGGGAAGGCAAGATGGTTTTTTACTCGCTCGCCGATGAGCATGTTCTCGCACTGATAGAAAAAGCCCGGGAACATTATATCGAATTGGAATGAGAGGTCTGGTGCTATGGCAAGAAAATATGACACGACAGAAAAATCCGATCATGAATCGATGCCCTGCGCGCAATGCGCAGCTATTGCCGATATAACTGAAAACACACGGCATGCGAAAGCTGAACAAGAGGAGGAACATGAAGGCGGCAAATCCGAGCTGATCAAGATTGCAGTCTCGGGAGTGCTTTTCCTGGTGGGCTCGATATTCCATGACCAGCTGCACGCCACTCCCTATTCGATTGCGGAATATGCCATCCTTATTCCGGCATATCTCATTGTCGGTTTTCCTGTATTGAAGGGTGCCGCGCTCAATATTATCCATGGGCACGCCTTCAATGAGATGTTCCTGATGTCTGTGGCGACGTTGGGTGCCATTGCCATACACCAGATTCCCGAAGCAGTCGGGGTCATGCTTTTCTATTCGATTGGGGAATTTCTGCAGGACAAGGCGGTGGACAAATCCCGGCGTTCGATCAGCGAACTTATGGATTTGCGCCCCGATTTCGCGCGAGTCGTCAAGGAAGGGGAAACGAAAACGATTCCACCCGAATCCGTTGAGATAGGCCAACTTGTGGAAGTTCGGCCAGGCGAGCGGATTCCACTCGATGGAGAGATTGTCGAGGGCTCTTCATTTGTCGACACTTCATCGTTGACCGGCGAATCGGTGCCCAGAAGCGTTGGACCGGGAAGCGCAGTACTTGCTGGCTACGTGAACGACAATGGGTGCATCCTTGTCCGCGTCACCACCGAGTTTAGCCAGTCCACGGTGTCAAGGATACTCGACCTGGTCGAAAATGCCTCGGCCAACAAGGCACCGACGGAAAAGTTCATAACGAAATTCGCTTCGGTCTATACGCCGATCATCGTCGCGTTGGCTGCCATCGTCGCGATCGTGCCACCACTGGTGATTTCCGGAGCGACATTCAGCGAATACATATACCGGGCTCTCGTCCTTCTCGTGATTTCATGCCCCTGCGCGCTGGTCGTGTCGGTTCCGCTGGGATATTTCGGCGGGATAGGGACCGCTTCGAGGCACAAGTTGCTCATAAAGGGAGCGAACTATATCGATGCGCTGGCCAAGGTCGAGACGGTCGTCTTCGACAAGACAGGAACGCTTACGAAAGGGGTTTTCGAGGTTTCAGAAGTTGTGCCGTACAACGGCTTCTCCAAGTCGGAAATGCTTCGTTATGCGGCGGGAGCCGAGAGCGTCTCGATGCACCCGATCGCGCGGTCGATCCGGGAGGCCGCAGCCAGCGCCACAGCTAACTCAGGCTCGGCAAACAACCCGCCACCGGTAGTGAAGGATAGTAGGGAAAAGAAGGGATTTGGAGTACGTGCATCCGTCGATGGACACGATGTGCTGGCGGGCAATGATCGCATGTTGCATGAGAAAAACGTGTCACATGACAGATGCGATGTTGGCGGGACGGTTGTGCATGTCGTCATCGATGGCAAATATGCCGGCTATATCCTCATCTCGGATACGGTCAAGGAAGGGGCGGCCGAAGCCATAAGCGAACTCAAGAGACTGGGTGTACGCAAGACCGTCATGCTGACAGGCGATGACGAGACGGTGGCCAGCAGAGTGGCTTCAGGCCTTGGAATCGACGAGTATTATGCAGGCCTTCTGCCGCAGGACAAGGTGGAAAAGCTCGAGTTGCTTAAGAAGCAGGCTTCGCAAGGCAAAAAGGTGGCATTCGTCGGCGACGGGATGAACGACGCACCGGTGCTCGTAAGTTCAGATGTCGGTTTTGCGATGGGCGGTCTTGGCTCGGATGCAGCAATCGAAGCTGCGGACCTGGTCGTCATGGATGATGATATTGGGCGCATACCGATGGCCTTGCGCATTTCGAATTATACTCGATCAATCGTGTGGCAGAATGTTGTTTTTGCCCTGAGTGTAAAGGCGATTTTCATACTTCTAGGCAGCGCCGGGAAAGCCGATATGTGGGAAGCTGTAGTTGCCGATGTGGGTGTATCCCTGCTTGCAGTCCTCAATTCACTGCGCGCGGCAAACTACAAGGAAAAAGCCTGAGAAAAAGCAACTTGAAAGGAAAGGGGCAGCTCCAGGCTGCCCCTTTCCTTTTGCCGCAGAATCATGCAGCCCCAGCGGACTATTTTGCTACTGCCTGCGAGGCGGCCCTGTCCTTCAAGGTTTTCCGCAGATCGGCGATATCCTTCGGAATATATTTCCCCGCGAAGATGAAGAATGCGAAGCAGAGCGCCCACGAGATCGTACAGATCAGCAGGATCGCATTGCCGAGCGAGCTCCGGTCTGCGATGATTCCCGCTAGCAGCGGAGCGAGCGCCGAGCCTGCAGTCTCGACAAAGTTCTGTGCCGCATTCGTCGTCGATCGGATTTCCGGTTCAGTCACATCGTAGAAGGAAGACAGCACGTTAGGCGATGCAAAGGGGATGAAAAGTGCGGTTGCGCAGAGCATGATACCGAACAGGAGATGATTATCCAGCGGCACCTTCATCGTGATCCAGAGGAGGATAGCCCCGATTGCAACACCGGCTGCACCTACTATGACGCGCCCTTTCGGCGTCTTCTTGAATAGTCGATCGCCCAACGCGCCTCCAAGTGGGTAGCCGACCGCGAGGATGAGGACTGCCGGCACCATGGTGAGCATCGTCTGCTGGTCAGTATATGCACGTTCCGTCTTCAGGTAATCGAAGATCCAGTAGGTGATGACATTCCAGGGGAAGACGCCGATAAAGCCCTGCAGGAAGAGGATTATGAGGCTTTTCTTCTTGAAGAGGCCCTTGACTTCCTTCCAGTTGAATTTGTACTTCTCAAGATGCTCCACCGAGCTGAGTTCGGGTTCGGTCGAGCCGCGTGGCCGGTCTTTCACGAAAAGGAAAATGACCAGCGACATGACTACGCCAAGACTGCCGGTCAGGTAAAAGACGCTGCGCCAGCCATGGCTTGCTCCCCATAGCAGTGCGAGTATCATGCCGAGCAGGTAGCCGAGCGGCTGGGCGACCTGGAGGAATCCGTAGATTTTCCCCCGTTTCTGCGGCGGGAAATAGTCGGCGATAAGGCTATAAAGTCCCGGATAGCTTGAATCATCGATGCCTGTGCCCGCGCGGGTGATGAGGAAAAGTGGGTAGGTGGGCACGATGGCGTTAAGCCAGGTTGTCGTTCCCCAGATAAATGAGGCTAGCGAAAGTAATTTCGGCCGCGAATAGCGGTCATAGAGCCAGCCCCAGAGCGGGTAACAGATGGCGCCGACGATGAGCGCTCCCGTAGTCACGGCTCCCATCTGTGTGCGCGTGATGTTGAAGGTTTCCATTATCTGGGTCGTCAGAGGCCCGATGAGCAATTTGTCCGCCTGATGTATCAGCATGAAGAAGAACATGATCCAGAACGTCGATCGTGCGCGCGGAACCATAGCCGTCTTTACCTTTTTCTCCATGATGACTACTCTCCTTTATGGAATTCCTTTCTTTGTTTTTCTTCTGATGATGAAATCACATCGCTTCGCGCCGGCTTGCGGCCGGATGGTGATTGTACACCAGTCTTCCGCAGTGGAAGCGCCCTTCCTGTCATCGCGTTGTGCGACGGCGCCTGTCGCGATGAAGGAAAAGCCGTACGGGTATTGCAGGAATGGGACGTACACTTCGGTGCCGGCAGCGATTGCCGGATCGGGCGAGAAGGCGAGACAGAACTCGCCGGTTCTGCTGTTGAAGCGCATTTCCAGTAATTCGCCTGCGACAGCCAAAGCATAAGGACGGACAAAACCTGCAAGCGCCCGGCCTCCGCCGGCTTCATCGAGGCAGAATACGGAAAGATCTTCACCGTTCCATGCATCGCCCCATCGGTGCGTATTGATCGCTGAATAGTGCCATAGCGTCCCATCGAGGAGATTTGCGTCCAGTGCATCGTAGTAAGCGGAAAGGGCCTTTTCATGCAGGCGGTAGTTGCCGGTGCGAAAAGCTTTTCCCTTATTCATGTAGAAGGGGAGGCCGAACTCGCCGATAATCGTGGGAGAATCGCCCATCGCATCCGCCGAATGCCTTTTGATGCGGCCAAGCGCCTCCTTAAAATATTCACGCACTGCATGGCGCCCGATTATTGCCTTGCCGGAATCCTGGTCATAGGCAAGGAAGCCAGTCCAGCGCTTCAGCGTCAGTGTCATTGCATCATACCAATGCGTGGCGTTGACCAGGATCGCCTGAGAGCCTTCCTTCCACGACGGATCCTTGTCATTCTGGAAGCCTTCGATGAATATGGCAAAGCGATGATTATCGTGCGCGGTGCCGCCGATTTCATCCGAGAATCTGGCAATGAAAGGCTTGAGGTAGAATTCGTTGATAGCATCCCCAGCGCTCAGGCCGGCAGCTGCCCCATGCGGCCCATTACCCTTTCCGGAACTGGAGCCAATCCGCTCAACGAACCAGTTCGGCCTGAGCAATGTCGGAACATCGTGCACGAAATCCCAGACGCCGACTCTGCGCCAGAGACAATTCCGCCCTTCCAGCCAAGCCCGGATACCCGGAGTCCCTAGCTGGACACGACCGGTGGTCTTCATGCCAAGCCCGCGGATTCCGATGTTTGCCGAATCGGTCGGATACCCTTCCCCTGCGCAGATTGCCTCCCATGGTGTTGGCGAAAGACCGGGCATGTCCGCGTCCTTTTTCCGCTCCCTGACGTCAGATATGCCAATGAATCCGGCACCTGGTTCATTCAGGCTGTCAAATCCGATCACGTTCGGATATTGGGCCAGCCGGCCTGCGATCTGCTTCATCGCTCCAAAGTAATGCCGTTGCAG
>JAJFUL010000297.1 GCA_021372425.1 Spirochaetaceae bacterium | reverse complement strand
ACTTTTCAGCCCTAGGAAACGACGTGTATCACTGCCATCTGTCTCGTATTCTTGGGTAGCGGTATGGCGATACGAGAAAGGCAGTGTCCTTGTGGAGGTTGAATATGCCGGTAGCAGAGAAAGCGCGCCGTACTAAGAATTCCAGGAAGCTCATTTCGGTGTCCTCGAAAGACGCATCCGAAATCCTCGCATACGCAAAGAAGAAGGACCCGAAGGCCCATATCGTGACAGAGGCGCCGCACTTCGAAGGTTCCATTCTTCCCAAGAATTCGAAGTGGTATCGCGATGTGAAGAATTCCTGGCACCCGGGTGTTACGCTTCGTATCAGGCGGGAAAACGCGGGGCTTACCCAAGCGCAGCTCGCAGCAATGACGGATTTGGCCACTTCGAATATTTCCGCATATGAGAACGGGCATCGCTCCATGGGGTTGGCCGTTGCGAAGAGACTCGCCGAAGCCCTCAAGCGGCCGGTGTCCGAATTCGTCGAGCCGGAGAGCACGAAAGCATAAAGAGCTGTCTGGAAGCATTACGAGAAGAAGGCCTTAGGGCGTTCGACGAAGAGAACCACCCCTACAGCGCGGGGTATTCACTACTGAGGCCGAGGCTATCGCAATGTGTGAGGCGATTGTGAACGACTTCTTGACCAGGAACCTCCGCCTTGGAGAGACAGCCGGGGAGCTTATAAAACAGTACTATACCTATGGAGAAGATCCCTACATAGTCGGGACCGAAGGCGACAAGGTGAAGGAAGGTTTCAGTGGTTGGGGTTTCGCAGAGGAGCGGTCGGTGATTCTCTGCGAGAAAGATGACCCAGTGAACATCAAGGATTGGGTAAATAATGGTAACGATAGAAATTGATTCTTCCGTTCTGGCATCGGTCTTCACTCGAAAAGTGCGCTGATGCCTCGGTTTGAGTGGAAAACAAGCCGTCCCTTCGGCTTCCTTCTGGCTACCGCCATCATAAAAGCAGCGATAACAATGGTTGCAGTCATACCGGTACGCATGAACCAGTCTACGACCTCTTTCCGTAGCTTGACGAGTTCTTCATCTCGTGGAATCCCTTGTCCTGGAAACGCCTTTTTGCCGTTGGCTTCCTGGGCTTCTGCACGCCGCCACCGTTTCAGCAACCCCGAATCGATCCCCCGATCTCGTGCTACGACCGCTGCGCTCTTCCCTAAGGTTTTGAGCATCTCAAGCGCATCTCGCTTCAATTCTGCTGGATACGTCCTTCTTTGTTCTCCTATGTTCTATCCCTCCTATAGTGTGGGAGTGGCTTAACCTACTGTCCACTGGGACGGGGTAGGTGCGAAGCGCAGTTGAATACCTGGCCACCTTTAATCTTGGGAAATAGTCTGTTGCTTGTTGTGTTATTCAGACTTGCCCACGCGCAGGAGCCAATAGGGCCGGGGCACCCCTTTTCCCGCATCGCCTGACGCGCTTTCCTTCACTTGCATGAACCATGGCTTGCCGTGCCTGATCTGATCGGGCATGGCGCCGTCCGTGTCGAAGAATCGCGCTTCGCCCGGCTCCAGACGCATGGCGTTCGATTCGGGGCCGAGCAGCTCGAGCGGCATGGAAGGGTCGAAGAGGTTGATCGTGTTTTTCATGTCGACATAGACGGGCTTGGACCAGCCGGCCTCGTCGAATCGGGCTGCCAGCTCGTCGAATTTGACAGGAAGCCCCGCACTGTCGGCGAGCGTGTCTGGCGGCTCTTCGACGCTTCCGGCAAAGAGATGACTCTGCCGGTAGGCCTTGGTTGTGGACAGATCCATGCCTTCGCGCCCGAAATAGAAGCCTGTATCGTATTCGCGATGGCTGATTGCGGAAAGATCTTCCCTGAAGGGATTCTCCTCGCCGGGATGATCAATCGCATAACGATAGGCGCGGGTCGCGAGCGCCACGTAATACAGGCTTTTCATGCGGCCTTCGATTTTCAGGCTGTCCACGCCTGCTTCGCGAAGCGCTTCGATATGGTCAATCATGCAGAGATCGCGGGAGGACATGACGAGGGTGTAGCCGCCGTGTCCGGTTTCGCCTGATTCGACGGGGAGAAGCTGGCCCGGGCGTTTTTCCTCTTCGAGCAATACTTTGTAGTGCCAGCGGCACGGCTGGGTGCAGTCGCCCTTGTTGGCCGACCGGCCTGCTAGCCAGGAACTAAGAAAGCACCGGCCGGAGTAAGCCATGCACATGGCGCCGTGAATGAAAGCCTCGATTTCCAGGTCAGGAATATGGTCTTTTATGCTGCGGATTTCGTCGAGCGAGAGTTCGCGGCCCGGGACGATTCTGGAGAACCCCATGTCATGGTACACTTTGGCGGAGCGCCAGTTTGTGTTGTTGGCCTGTGTGCTCAGGTGGTATTCGCGGTCGGGGAAACGGTCGCGGAGCAGCTGATAGGCTCCGAGGTCGCTCACGATAAAGCCGTCGAAGGGGTATTCGGCGATGCGCGGAAGGTCGCGATCGAGGGCGGAAAGGTCGTCGTTGTGGAAGAATATGTTGATTGCGCAATAGAGCTTGCGTCTCGCGCCCGGTATGTTCGCGGCGCCTGAAAATTCATTCTTGATTTTGCTGAGTCTTTCCGGGGCAAGCAAATCCTCGTCCTCTATGTTTTCCGCCTGTGCCCGGAGGCTGAAAAGGGGCAGGCCGATATAGGCGGCATCGGCGCCGTATCGGTAGGCATAGCGCAGCTTGTCCGCGCTTCCTGCCGGCGATAGCAATTCCATTTGTGCTATTTCGTCTTGTACTTTAGTTCCGGGAAGGCTGAAAGAAGCAGCGATGCCATCTGCTGCATCTTTGCATCCTTGGTGGCAGGGTCCTTGAACCATAGCATGATCGAAGGCGGGTAATCGCCTTTTTCGCCAATGACATAGGGATTGAAAGCTTCCTTGAAATTTCCGGAAGTGAATTTTAGCTTGAATTTCTTGCCGTTGATGGCAGCCGGTTCGTCGGATGGCACGAGGCCGACCGATCCGTTGTCGATCTGGATGTAATTCTTGGATCCGACGTTGGTCGAGATCGTGGGTGTTCCTTCGAGGCGGAACACGATGTAGGCATGTTTTGGCAGGTCTTTGTTTTTCGTGTCAAAGCGGTAGAGATAGGCTCCGTCGCCCGATTCGTGGATGTTTATGAATTTGTAATCGCTGAGCATTATCCGGGCCATGTTGTTGCCGAAATCGCGGAGACATTCCAGCAGCGGCTGGGTGAGGTCTTGCTTCGCTTTCCCGGGCGGTATCTTGTCGACGCTGACGACCACCATTTTCGTAGAGACGCAGGAGCCCAGGAGAACAAGAACTGCCAAAAGAGCCAGAACCCACCGTATACGTTTCATAACCTGAACCTAAGCGATGTCTTGCAGTCTGTCAAGGCTCGAGCCTTGACTTTTACTGCCCAACGAAGCATTATTCTGCCCAGAGCTTGGACGCATAGTCGCCGAGACCCGAGGTGCAATGTTGAACTTCCCCCTGCGTCCTTCCTTGCAAGAGGTGGGACCGTGTCGCTCATAGAACTCATTTCAGCAGGTTATATCTACCCGGAAGCCTCTATGGCAGCCCTCTCCGATATCAGTCTCGAAATCCGTGAAGGCGAATATGTCGCCATCGTGGGGAACAACGGTTCCGGCAAGAGCACATTGGTCAGGCTTTTCAACGGGCTTAGGCTGCCATCTTCGGGTACTGTCCGGGTGGATGGGATGGATCCGGGCTTGCGTGTCAATCTTTTCCATGCAAGACAAAGAGTTGCTCTCGTGTTCCAGTCGCCGGTCGATCAGATCGTATCGACTTGTGTCGAGGAAGACGTGGCATTTGGGCCTTCGAATCTCGGCCTTCCCCGCGAGGAGATCGAGCGGCGCGTAGACAGGGCGCTGGCGACCGTGGGGCTGGGCGCGGAACGGTCTCGGCCCACTCGCTCCCTGTCGGGCGGGCAGCAGCAGAAGCTGGCTATTGCCGGTTCGCTTGCGATGGAGCCTGAGTGCATCGTGTTCGACGAGGCGACTTCGATGCTCGATCCGGGTTCGAAGGATGTGCTGCTCGGGCTGATGGATGCGTTAAGCGCAGACGGCATGGCGATCGTCCATGTGACCCATGACATGGATGATGCCGCGAGGGCTTCGAGAATCATTGCGCTGGACAATGGAAGGCTCGTTTTCGACGGAAAGCCGGGGGAATTCTTCGGGGGTAGCGTCGCTGCGAGCCTTGCCGGCACTGCAAGTCCTGCCGAGGCGATTGGCCTCAAACCGCCGAAAGCCGTGCAGGCAGCCAGGATTTTCGGCATAGAAGCCCGGATTGGAGAAGGGCCGCGCAGCCTTGCCGAAAGGGCGGCTGCGGTGCTGCTGGATGGAAAAGTGCAGCGCGCTGAATCGGCAACATCGGCGCAGGCAAAAGCGCAGGCCTGGGAATCCGTTTCGGTTTCGGACGATCCGGCATTTTCTTATGAGGATGTCTCTTTTTCCTACCTGCATGGAACCGCCAACGAGGTCAAGGCGCTTTCTGACCTTAGCCTGAAGCTGCCGGCAGGCAGGCGGGTGGCCTTTGTGGGCGCCACGGGCTCGGGCAAATCCACGGCCCTCCAACTCCTCGATGCGCTGCTTGCGCCTTCATCGGGGCGCGTGATCAGCCTTGGAAAAGATACTTCCGATCCTTCGTTGGACCTCAT
>JAJFUL010000126.1 GCA_021372425.1 Spirochaetaceae bacterium | reverse complement strand
GAAGCCTTTCTTTGCGTTGCGCATAGCAAGTCCAAGGCAGAAGATCACAGCCCCCTGCCCCAGGTCGCCGAACATGAGTGAAAAGAAGCAGATGAAGAAGAAGGCCGCAAAAGGAGTAGGATCTATATCGCCATAGCAGGGAGTGGCGTAGGACTGGACCATGGGCCGGAAGCCGGACAGAAATTTTCCGTGTCTGAAGAGAACGGGTATATCCTCGCTGGAAATGCCTTTTTCCTGTCTGCATTCTTCTGGTGAATGGATTTCAATGGAGGCTCGCCCGGCTGAACCTGCCACAACTGCTTTGCTGACTACCTCGGCTTTGTCGGCAGGGACCCAGCCCGAGATGTGTAACTCTTCGCCTTGTCCGGCAAATTTCTGCAGCGCAAGCTCAAGTGTATTGCATGAATCCGGGGGAGCCCCGTCAGGATAGATGACCTGGAAGCTGCCTGTCTCTTCAAGATGCTGCAGCACCGAATTTGAATCGGCTGCTCGAACATGCAGCTCAATGTTCAGCATAGCCGTCATGCCCATGACAAGACTCCCTGAATATTGAAAGGACGGGACATGCCTCAGCGCCGCCTAAGCCCTCATGATCGATAGCCTAAAAACCGACTTCTATTTCGTTGTCGTCGGTGTAGTGGAAGGAACGGTCTGAGCGGCGCCATTCGTCGTTCCGCTTGCAGGAGATGTCGTTCCCGACTGTGCGCCCGATGAGCCGGACTGGTCATTGCCTTTCCACCATTCACTGTTCGTCGTCTGCTCGGTTTTCTGCTGCTCGTTGACCACCTGCTGAATGTTGCTGGTAGGTGATTTGTTGATCAGCGCCATCGAAAAGGCCAACACAAAGAACAGCGCACCCAATACATAGGTAATCTTGACCACCACGCTCGATGTGCGTGAGCCAAATGCACTGCCGGAGCCACCAGCAAATACGCCGCCCAAGGATCCTGAATCTTCATCCTGGATTATCACAAAGAAAATGAGCAATACACATACAATAATAAAAAGAATGAGAAGGAGTATGGACAGAACACTCATTGTAAAGACTCCAATTATACAAAAATGGCGACGTACGCCTTCGGCGCAAGCGTAGCTATACTACACGAGACTTTCAGAACGTGCAAGACCTTTTCCTCTTTAGCGGAATTGCGCGATCGGTACGAAAGTATCGGCCTTGAGGCTGGCCCCACCGACGAGAGCGCCATCGATATTGGGCTCTGACATGAGAGCGGCAACATTGTCCGCCTTGACTGAACCGCCATACTGAATGATCGTGCCCTTCGCTGCTGCTTCGCCATAAAGGCCCGCAATCACAGACCTGCAATATGCGTGGACAGCATCGGCATCTTCCGGCGTGGCCGTCTTGCCGGTTCCTATGGCCCAAACAGGCTCGTACGCAATGGTCACCTTGGCAAAAGCCTCCGGATTCACTCCTGCCAAGCCCCCCTTCAACTGGGTGCCAATCACCGATTCCAGCATGCCGGCTTCACGCTCCGCGAGCGTTTCACCGACACAGAGAATCACTTCAATATCATGGGCAAGCGCAAGCCGGACCTTCCTGTTGATGAGCGCATCTGACTCCAGATAACTGTGGCGGCGCTCCGAATGGCCAAGTATAACCACCCTGACCCCAATGTCTTTGAGCATGAGGACAGAGACTTCACCGGTATGGGCGCCCTGCTCTTCCGGCCCCATGTTCTGTGCACCGAGCAGGATGTTCGACCCCTGCAAAACCTTCGAAACGGCGTCAAGCGCGGTGAATGCAGGGGCGATCATGATCTTTTCCCTGCACCCAGCCAATTTGGTCCCGAGATCCTGTGCAAGTTCGACAGATTCTGAAACTGTCTTGTGCATCTTCCAGTTACCGGCAATGAAATATGAACGCATGAAAATCTCCTTGCGCGCCATCGATTGGGCAAGCCTCGCTGAATTCACCCCCGATTCTAACGAAAATGGCCTTTCAAGGTAAAGGCCATTTAGATGACATAGTCATTGTCGATCCATTCGCCCAAGTCGCAAAAACGCCCCTCTTGTCTTTCCGGGGCTGGCTGCCCTATGCGCCGATCGTCTGCCTGGGCTTCCAGGGCTTCGACGCGGGCGCAAAGCTCGCGAACCGTTTTGCCGATTACATCAGGAAGCGCGGTATGATCGAGGTCGGGCGCATCGCCCGCATGGTGTGGATGAAGTCTTTTCACTATCTGTCCG
>JAJFUL010000091.1 GCA_021372425.1 Spirochaetaceae bacterium | reverse complement strand
CGATCTCTGACCCATATCCTGCCCGAGCCGGTGCATGTGACTGGCTGCGAAATGGACGTTCCTGCCAACCGTCAGGCCCCGATTGCGGCGCGGCTGCAACTAAGCCAAGGCATCGCGGCGGATTTCGATTTTCGCCAACAGGGCAAGCAGAAGATCGCGGTCAACGGCAAGGAATACCTGCTCGAGTTGCCGTTAAAAGGCGATATCGCCCTCATCAAGGCAAAAAAGGCCGACAAATCGGGCAACCTCGTATTTGCGAAATCTGCGCGCAATTTCAATCCGCTCATGGCGATGGCCTGCGGGCTCGTCATTGCCGAGGTCGAAGAGATCGTTGAAATCGGGGAGCTGGATCCTGACTATATCCATACTCCTTCGCTTTTCATCGACTACCTCGTCCTCGCCTGAAAGGAGGCCGTCATGGTCGAATATGTCGAAAACAAGGAAATAATAGCCAGACGCATTGCGAAATTCTTCAGCGACGGGGATATTGTCAATCTGGGGATAGGCCTCCCGACGCAGGTGGGGAATTATATCCCCTCAGGCGTAACGGTGTTGCTGCAATCTGAGAATGGCATGATTGGGCTCGGCCCGGCTCCTGCTCCAGGGGCGGAAGACAAGGACCTGACGAATGCGGGTGCGCAGCCGGTCACCATCTTGCCGGGCGGCTGCTTTTTCGATTCAGCATACAGTTTCGGGATCATCTGCGGCGGCCATGTGGATTTTACGGTGCTTGGCGTGCTCGAGGTGGATCAGGAAGGCAATCTCGCCAACTATAAGATTCCGGGCAAGATGGTGCCTGGCATGGGCGGGGCCATGGATCTCGTCGTCGGATCGAAAAAGGTGATCGCAGCGACGACCCACTTCGAGAAATCCGGGCAGTCCAAGCTAAAAAGATCGTGTACATTGCCATTGACGGCAGCTAAAGAAGTGGACTTCGTCGTGACCGACGTCGGTGTCTTCGAGATAAAGGATGGGAAATTCATCCTGATGGAATGGTTCCCGCCCTATTCGCCGGAATTCATCCTAGCCAACTGCAGCGCCGATATAGTCGTTGCGGAAGGCTGCAAACAGGGCGAAGCCTGAAAAAGCCGCCCTGGCTTATTCGATCCAGCCCTTGGCGAGGTTAACCAGCGTCAGCACGGCCAGGGACATTTCGTTCACTGAAGCCCATTCGAAACGGGAGTGGTAATTATAGCCGCCGGTAAAGATATTCGGCGTCGGGATGCCCATTTCGGTCAGGCGGGATCCGTCCGTACCGCCGCGGATGGGGCACATTGCCGGTTCGGCTCCTGCCTGGACAATGGCCTTCTCAAGCTTGTCCAGCACCTCGGGACTCTCGTCGAGCTTCTCTTTCATGTTGAGATATTGCTTTTTGATCGTGAGATCGACCTTCCCGAGGGGATATTGGGCCTCGACTGCGGCGGCAAAGGTCTTGACGGCGTCGATGCGTTTCTGCATCCCTGGCGCGGAGAAATCGCGCAGGTAAACATCGACCATCGCATGTTCCATCGTGCCAGAAATCTCGATCGGGCAATAATAGCCATACCATCCGTCCGTGGATTCGGGGCTTTCCGACCGCGGCAGCATGTTTGCGAACTGGCAGGCCATGGCAACTGCATTGGCAAACTTGCCTCTGGCAGCGCCGATATGGATAACCTGGCCTGAGAATTCTGCGTGGACACTATAGGCGGTGAAGCATTCCGCTTCGACCTCCGCAGCCTTCCCGCCGTCAAGCGTGTAGCAGGCGACCGTCTTGGTCTTCGAAAGCGGGAACATGTCCATGCCCTTGCCGGTTTCTTCATCTGGCGTGAAGTAAATCTCGAGAGGGCCATGGAGGATTTCCTGGTTTGACATGAGTAGGGAGACGAAAGTCATGATCTCCGCGACGCCGGCCTTGTCATCGGCTCCAAGCAGAGTGTTGCCGTCGGTCGTAATGATCGTATCGCCCTGATGCTCGCGCAGGTCAGCGTAGTCAGCGGGATCGAGCCTCCAGCCAGGTGAGAGCTGGATGGCTTTTCCATCGTAGTTCCTGATCAGATTTGGATTGACACGAGCTCCCGGCGCATCGCTTGCGGTATCCATATGTGCCATCAGTCCAATACAGGGCTTGCCTTCGAATCCCTTGGAGGCAGGAATCCTGGCAATGAGGTAGCAGTGCTCGTTCAGCTCTACATCCTTGACGCCGAGATCCTTGAGCTCGGCGTCAAGGAGCCTTGCAAGTTCCCACTGTTTCTGCGTCGAAGGGATGTCCTCTATATGCCTGTCGCTCTGCGTATCAATTTTTGCATAGCGCAGGAATCTCTCTGTCATGGCAGGCACGAAAGCCTGGGCCAGGTAGTTGGTATGGTTTTTCATGGTGCTGAAAGTATGCGCCGAAAAAGCTGGCAATGCAACTCCTTTAGTACTGCCACTGGTTCCCGGGCATGGAACACTTGCCCTTCCGGGCTCTTTTTTCTATTATGAAGAAAATGGAAATACCACAATACCCTGACTTCGCGCCAATCGATTTCGCCATGAGGGAATCACTTTATCCGGCGCTCAATCTGAACAAAGACGGCATCTCGGAATTCACCTTCTCCAACCTGTATCTGTTCAGGCGGACCTATGGCTACAAGGTCGCCCGCTTTGGCGAGCATGGTCTCATCATCTCGGGCTCGAAGAATGGAAAATCATTTTTCAGCGCGCCCTGCTGTTTCCCGGACTCGGGGCTTTTCGACGATCTTATGCGAAACCATGATTTCATGAAGAACATGTCGGAAAGCCAAGTCAATCAGCACCGCATCGAACTCGAAGGCAAGGGCTATCTGGTCGGCGAGGACAGGGATAATTTCGACTACCTCTATTACCGGAAGGATCTGGCTGAACTGAGCGGTCGCGAGTACCACAAGAAGCGGAATCTGGTGAATGGCTTCATCAGCACTTATGAATGCGAACAAAGACCCCTGACGAAGGAAAACGCCACCGAAGCCCTCAAGGTGCTGGATGAGTGGCGTACCGCCAAGGGGGCTGATGGCGACTACCAATCAGCACGCGAGGGGATCGAACTGTTTTGCGACCTGGAACTGAGGGGTGCCGTCTACTATATTGAAAAAATGCCTGTCGGCTGGTGCCTCGGGGAGCCACTGGCAAAGGGGACCATGTTCGCCATTCATTTCGAGAAAGCGTTGGACCAGTACAAGGGCGTCTACCAGTTCATCAACCAGGCATTCGCCCAATCGTTGCCTGCCTATTTCAAGGTCATCAACAGGGAGCAAGACCTTGGTGAAGAAGGGCTTCGGCAAGCCAAGATGACTTATCGGCCTTTTGGTTTCGCGAAAAAATACCGCGTCATGCGCCCTGATACCGCAGGATTTGTTCCCCATGAAGTCAGCCAGCCGGCCGAATGCGGCCCCGGGATCGACCATGATTGACATGCATTCACTGGTTTCCGGCGCCATAGGACAGGCGTTCGAACATCGCCAGGATATTGCGGTGGAACTCGCGGGAACTTTTGCACCGGAGCAGAACAGCGTGTCCTGCCTTACGCTCCTGGCCGGAGCGGGAACGCGATGGGTCAAGAGTTTGGCAGCCGCCAAGGAAAGCGCGTCGATGGAAGGAAAGCCACGGGGCACTGCGCCCGGGGCACTGCCTCCCAAAGGAGCATTCGTTGATTTTCCACTCTCCGCTCCGCGCGGCCTCTATCCAGTGCGGAATTTCATAAGCGGCTCAACCGGGCCTGAAACGATTCCTCTTGCGGCATACGCGATAGATGCGTTCAAGGGGCTGGGCACTACTATAATTGTCACCCGCGGCTGGCAGGAAGAAATACGCAGGCAGGTGCTGAAGCCGCTGGGCATGCAAAGGGAACAGATTGATTTCCTGGAACAGAAACCTGGCCCGGGCGGGAAGGTCGCGGGGCACGGCGATGCCGTCCGGCAGGCGAAAAACCTATGGCATGGATCAAAATATGTCATGGTGAATTTTGGCGGTGATGCTAACTCGCCGCTGACAGCGCTTTCTGCCCTGCTCGCAATGTCAGCGCTGGACAACGCCGGCGAAGGCATCGAGCTTGTGTTGCCGGTCGCCCGGATCAGAAATCCGGCTTATCCCGTCCAGATTGATGAAAATGGCTATCCGACAGCCTTCGGGCACGACAAGCTGGGCGGCGAGAAAGAGAGAGCGCAGTCGGCCGGGAATCAAGGGCAGGCAGACGATGCCTATACCAATGTCGGCATCCGCGTGTACAGGGCTAGTGCATTGGCCCATGCCATCGATACAATCCGGAAACAGTATTGGAGTGAATCCGAAGGCTATTCGATTCCTGGCAACGATCCTGCCGCCCATGAGTTCGCCCTGGACAACGTGGATTCTCTGCTCGCTTCCTGTGGGAAGGCGAGGATCTTGGCGATTGCCAGGCCCGAGGAGCTTTCTCCTGCCAAGAGCTTCGATGAAATACCGCAGTTTGAGGATGCGATCGCAAAAGTGAGGGCCGAGTGGGACCAGTTCTGTCTAGCGACCGCTTCCGAGAAGGCCCTGTATCCATGGACCCGCAATCGCGTTGAGCGCTCCCGCGCCCAGGATCGCCCATAAGGCATTGATCTTGGTGAAGGCTGCAATCACAAAGGCACCGATGCCCAGGATTATGAGAAAGGGATCGGAAGTCGAAGGCTTCAGTGCCCAGAGGGTCATGATCATCATAGCCATACTTCCGGTCTTCAGGGATTCATTTATCGACAGCTTGTCGAGCTTGATGTGGCGTGAGAGGATGGTCGCTGCAGCGATAAGCATGACCGGGAAGGCGACCACCGACAGAGTGGCCAGCAGGGCAGCCAGAAATCCGCCATGATTCCATCCGATCATCGTCGCTGCGTTGAGCGCTATTGGCCCCGGCGTGGACTGGGCGATGGCGATGAGCGATCTGAATTCGGATTCGCTGACCCAGCGGGGAACGACTTCGTTCTTTATAATGCCCACCGTGGACCAGCCGCCGCCAAACGAAATGATCCCAATCTTGAAGAAGGTGACGACTATTTCGAGCAACGTTTGCATATGACCTCTATCGCATAGAAACAGCCGATGCCTATCAGCAGGATGGGCAGACTGTAGGCCGGGAAAAGGATGAGAAGTACGGCAAGCGCCGCCGTCTCGATGATGTGCGGCGCATTCCACTTTCTCTTTTTGGCGTTTTTCCAGATCATCGCCGCGACAAGGCCTGGAACCACAGCGCCTGCCCCGTCGAGGAAATTTTTTACCGCCGGGAGTGATCCAAAGGTCGACATGAGGTTGCTGACGAGGATTATCGCCAAGAATGGCGGGATTATAACGCCCCAGAAAGCCGCAAATGCTCCCCAGAAACCGCAAAGCTTCAGCGAGGAAAGTATGGCCGTATTCAGCGCGAGAGGTCCCGGAAAGGCCTGTGCCTGCGCGAATATCTCATAAAATTCTTCTTCCGTCATCCATCCTTTTTTTTCGTAACTCGATGCTGTCACCGGTACAATGACATAACCTCCGCCCAGAGTGACCAGGTTTATCCTCGCGTGAAGGAGAAAGAGGCGCAGAGGGGTGGGAGGTTTCAGCGCCGCATTCTTGTATTTGTCCATATGGAATCCTTACTCTAGGAAAAAAGCGGGACAAAATCAACTATCAGGGACCGGAAGCCTCAGAGCCTTGTCCGGGCAGTCCTGCCATGGCGCACAATGCAGACAGTTTGCCTTCGGACATTTCGCCTTCCATCCATTCCATTGTCGAGGTCCTGAGCCAGAAAATGCCGATCTTTGTGTTCTTTCCGCCGGAGAAGCCTCTGGAAGCGTGGCGGTAAAGCTCGAGCTGCGTCCTGTACCGATCAGGGCCAGGGGCCATATCGGTTTTGAAATCGATGATGGTGATGCTGTCGCGCGTCTCGAGGAACAAGTCCATTCGCCCCTCGATAATCAAATCCCCCATTCTCAGCAGGAAGGATTTTTCCGTGGAGACAAAGGGCGGATTGTCAGCGGCCATAGCCTCCTGCCAGAAATCAGAGCTGATGAAATTTGATGCAAGGAGCTTCGCGGCATCGATGGCAGCGGATAGCTGTGTGGGTTCGATACCTTCTGCAACGCCACGGCCGGGCGAATAATCATCGGTTGAACCGTGATTGATAGCCCATTCAACGGTATCATGGCAGAGAATGCCAAAACGCTCCGGCGGGATTGCCTCGCCTGCAGCGGCTGGCGCGGCAAGCGAGACAAGCGCGGCAAACTCTGCAGGCGAGGCAGACGAGACTGGCTCCGCAAGCGCACCAGGTTCGCTCGCGGCGTCGCCGATGGCCAGCGAATTGATGAAACTTGCAGTCGCTCTGCTTCTTTCTGCCGGAATCATCGCTACTGATGCTTTCCTGTATGCCGCTACAAAATCGCCCATCGCGATCCGTGGTGCGGCTTTATGGAATTTCTGCACTTCCTCGGCCTTTCTGGGCTTCATCACTATCTTTTCAATCGCGGATGGACCGGCAACGTCGATATAACCCTCGATATAAGATTGGAATGATCGCGCAGCGATGCCACGCTTCGGCATTTTCCCGAAAAAGAAGAGATAATCCTCGGCCCTCGTACAGGCGACATAGAGAAGGCGCTGGATCTCGGCTTCATCCTTGAGAGACTCGGACGAACTCGTCAACCTGAAAAAGATGTTGCTGGCCGCGGCGCCAGGCTTGTCATAAGGCTTTATATCGATCGTGAGGCCCTCGGGGAGCATTTGCCACAGCTTCTGGCTTCGGGCTTTGGACCCTGCGTTCTCCACCCAGGGGATGATCACGATCGGGAACTCCAGACCTTTCGCTTTGTGGATGGTCATGATATGCACACCCGCCTGACGCCTTTGCGGTACGGCGGCTGATTCGAATTTATCAATGCTGCCAGTGATGTAGGGCCGCAGTCGATCGAGGAAATCGCCGATCCCGCCATGCTGCTCGTCGGTGGTGGTGGCGATTTCGAAGAGATAATCGAAGTGCTCGAGATAGAATCGCGATTCCGACTTTGAGGCAATATCGATCCGCAACCCTGCAAAATGCCAGACGAATAGTGCGATCTGGGATACCGAGCAGCTCCTGGCCTTTTCTTCAAGCGCTCGGTAGAATTGTCTGGCCCTTTCGAGCATCCGTTTGTCATATTCCGAAAGCTCTGTTTCCAAGCTGCTTTCAAAGAGAGCACTATTCTTGTCTGCCATCAGCGTCATGAATCCCTCGTCCGAAATCCTGCAGAGAGGAGAGCGAAGCACCGTGGCATAGGCGACCCTGTCGCATGGATTGAGGAACAGCAGGAGGATATTATACAGGTCGTTTGCGGCAGATTCCTTGAAGAGGCTGCGTTGACTTTCTGTCTCGAACGGTATGTCGAGAAGGCGAAGGTATTTTTCCAGCTTGTGCTGATTGGCTGAAGAGCGCAGCAGGATGGCGAAATCACCATAATTCGCCTTGCGGCCATCCGGTCTCAGCTGAAGCTTGTCCGCCGAATCTTTGATGAACTGCGCGATTTCCAGGGCAAGACTGTCGTCGGGTTCGAGTAGGCCGGAATCGTCGGGGAAAGATAGATCGATAGCCTCGTCCGGGCTGTCGTTCGTATCGCTGTCTTCATCATCATCTGCGTCGGCAGTGCCCGGATCGAGGAGGAAATAGGCTACCCTGGAGGAACGCCCGGCCGCACCCGCGGCCTCGGTGGCAGGCAGGTCAGCGGCCTCGGAACCGCCAGGCTTCATTGGCAGGTATCTGGCATAAAAATCGGCAATTCCTGCCTCCTGGAGCCGGTCGTCGCCCTCGCCAAGACGGCCCGGTCCATCCATCGCGAAGGCGAAGAAGGAATTGAAAAAATCAATGAGCTTCGAACTGCTCCTATAATTAGTCGAAAGCGTGAAGTTGCGCGAATCAGCCTCAAGGTTGACATAGGCAGCCTGATTTTTACCTGTCTGCGCCAACTCCCCGGAAAGCCGCTTGAATACGGATACATCAGCTCCCCGGAAACGGTAGATTGATTGCTTCTCGTCTCCGACGAAGAAAAGTTTCCCGTCATCCAGTGATTCCGGCCCCGGGATGCCCTCGCTTTCTGCATCTGTTTTCTCGGCGAGAAGGTAGAGCAGATCCTTCTGGAGGTCGTTGTTGTCCTGAAATTCGTCGATGAGGATGCTGTCGATACTCTGCTTCCAATGCCTGCGAAGGTCTTTCCTCTCCTTCAGTATATCGACCGCGCAACGTCCAAGATCCTTGTAGTCCATGAGATCCGCCATGCGCTTGGCTTCCGCGCATTCCCGGGCGAATTCATCGAGCCTGTCCAGGATGCTGTCATAGACAGGAAGGAAATTCTGGAAATCGTGCAGTCCCTGCAGGTCCAAGGCATGCTGCTTTATTTTTTTCGCCTTTCCCTTTATTGAAATCTCGCTATCGTTCTTTGCATATGATCTGAAGCCAAGCCCTGCCAATCGCTCGAACAATTCGTCCAGCGCTTCAAAGGGGAATTGACCGTCTTTCTGAGGCGAATCCTGATCGGCGAGGCCGGCTGCTGAACGCAGTTCCATGGCGCAGGATATGGCCTCCAAGCAATCCTGCCTCGGCGAGGGAATGAGAGCAGACGCTTCGATGATCGCCCTGGCCATATCCTGCATGTCAGCGAAAATGCCTGCAGCCGTCCTGGCCAGCAACCCCCGGATTGGGGCTTTCATGGGGGCGAAAGGTTTAGAAAAGAGGGCTTTGGGAGTGACATGGTTTCTTGCTATTTCACAGAAAAGATCGCTGATCACCGAACTCATCGGATGTGCCTTGAGAAGGTCTGACAACCCCGGCTTCTGCGCATTCGCGACAACATATTTTTCTGCCAGAGCGTTGATCATCCTGGCCGATTGGTCATCATCTATAGTGAAGTCGGGAGTATAGCCCAATTCGCGGGTACCTTGGCGAACAACGCTTGCGCAGAAAGAGTCTATGGTCATGATCTGCGCATTGGGAAAATCTGAAAGCTGCTCGAGAGCCCATGGTGATGTCATGCTGGCGAGTTCGCCATAAATCCTGCCATACATCTCCGCGGCCGCTTTCCGGGTGAAGGTCAGTGCAAGAATGCGGCGGACCGGAATATGTTTCTCCATGACCAGATAGATATAGCGCGAAGCCAGGGTTGTCGTTTTTCCCGCTCCAGCACCTGCGGTGACGACACAATTTTTCTCCGCTCTGACAGCCATTCTCTGCTCGGCATCCAGCTTTTCCATGTAGCGCAAAGCCTGCTGCTGCACTTTTCCGTCTGTCTCGCTCATGGTGCCTCCAGCGAGAAATGCGCTCTGCAGAGAGGTTTCCAATTGCATTCCTTGCAGCCATCCTTTGACCGCGAAATCGTCATGATCCGGCCGGCGTGCACCGAATGCGCTGCCGTTTCCAGCATTTTTTCCACTGCCTGCCGTTCCCGGCCAAAATCGTCAAAATCCTTGTTCTTGCCGGTTGGCCCGAAGACAACTGATTCCCTGCACCCTTCGATGGACCAGTAGACCGCGGTCTCGACTTGATTGCCTGCGGAAACGAGGATCTCCGCATAGGCTGCAAGCTGCAGGTCCTTAAGTCTGCCGTATTCATCAAGGTAGTATTCGCGCTTTTGGGGTGCCTTGTTTTTTTTGTAGTCAATGAGCGCCAGCACGATCCCTTTCTCTCCCTGCCGTTGCGATATCCGGTCTGCCCGACCTTCGAGCAGCGCACCAATACTCACGCAATCCATGGAGAGAGGAACTTCGAACCTTCCAATTTCCCAACCTGCCGCCTCGAACTCGATTTCATGATCGAGGAGGCTGGCAAGACGATGTCTGATTTTTGGAATGGCTGCCTTGAGAGCAGGCTCGACTGCCGGCCCGTATTCCCGCAGGATATCTCTCATCCTGGTTGCGAGGCTTGCATCGAGCATTGCCAGATATTGCGACTCATTCTCCGGCATGAATCGCCCATCGTGATCCCGGATTTCGCCAAACAGGCTGGATATGACCAAGTGTGAGAGCGATCCTTCAGCAAAATTGGCTATGTCCCCTCCCTGAGCCTGCAGGTCCGGCATGAGCGAAATAAGCCACTTGAATGGGCATGCCGAATAATCCCTCAGTCTCGAGGGCGTGAAGATGGCTTTTGAATCCCTATAGCCACGGTGCAGGCCCGAAAGGACTGTCAGCAGGCGTTCCGGCCTGGCAACATTGCGCCTGTCCATTTCGAACAATGGGAGAAGGCAGTCGGTGGCTGTGCTCTGGCCATGGCCAGAGATAGCCGCGAAACGCCCCAGCGCCGCATCTTTCTGGTATTGCGGAAGAACGCCCGGAAGCTCATCGGCGATGCCTTTGAACCAGGCCTCCTCTTCCAACACTTCAGCGCAGCTTTCCGTT
>JAJFUL010000082.1 GCA_021372425.1 Spirochaetaceae bacterium | reverse complement strand
CTGTTCATATCCTTCATGGTGGTCAGGAGACAGGGCAGCTTCACTCTGATGCGCTGGTAGCCATTCTCGAAGGAGCGCTTCACGATGAGGGCCTGCCCTTTGGCGCCAGCTTCAACTTCGCTGGAGGCGCGGACACAATCATCAAGCTTGATCTCGCTCACGTAGCTCACCTGCGGGATGCCGAGGTGCTCGGCGATTTCAGGCCCGACCTGAGCAGTATCGCCATCGATCGCCTGGCGCCCGCAGATGACGAGGTCCCAGTCAAGCTTCCGCAGGGCTGCCGCCAGCGTGCAGGAAGTGGCCCAGGTATCGGCTCCGCCGAAGCGCCTGTCAGAGAGCAGGATGGCTTTGTCCGCTCCCATGGCGAGGGCTTCGCGAAGGGCAAGGTCGGCTTGCGGCGGCCCCATGGAGAGCACTGTCACCACGCCTCCGGCGCTGTCCCGCAAGATTAGGGCAGCCTCCAGGCCGCTCTTGTCGTCCGGATTGATTATGCTTGGAATTCCTTCTCTTATAAGCGTTCCCGACACTGGATCGATCTTTACTTCGGCGGTATCGGGCACCTGTTTAAGGCAGACTACTATGTTCATGGTTTTGCTCCCTCTATTTCAACATCGTGCCCGAGATGACCATGCGCTGCACTTCGCTCGTGCCCTCGTATATCTCGGTGATTTTCGCATCGCGCATCATCCGTTCGACCGGATATTCCCTTGTGTAACCGTAGCCGCCGAAAAGCTGGACAGCCTTTGTCGTCACTTCCATCGCCGTCTCGCTCGCATAGAGCTTGGCCATGGCAGCTTCCGAGCTATAAGGCAGCTTCGCGTCCTTGCTGCACGCTGCCCTGTACACGAGCAGCCGCGCCGCGTCGGTTCTGGTCTGCATGTCGGCCAGCTGGAACTGCGTATTCTGGAACGAGGCGATTGTTCTGCCGAACTGCCTGCGCTCCTTTACATAGGCCACCGTTTCATTGATGGCCCCCTGGGCCAGACCAAGCGCCTGGGCGCCGATGCCGATGCGTCCGCCGTCCAGGGTTTTCATTGCCAAGCCAAAGCCGCCGCCTTCCCTGCCGAGGAGGTTCTCCAGGGGCAAGCATAGGTTTTCGAAGATGAGTTCGCAGGTCGAAGACCCGCGGATCCCCATTTTCTTTTCCTGTTTGCCGATAGAAAATCCCGGCATGCCTTTCTCGACGATGAAGGCCGAAATGCCTTTCGTCCCTTTGGAACGATCGGTCATTGCCATGGCGATGAAGATGTCGGCATGCCCCGCATTGGTAATGAAAATCTTGGATCCATTAAGGAGCCAGTGATCATCCTTGCGGACTGCCGTTGTCTGCTGGCTCGCGGCGTCGGTGCCGGCGTTCGGCTCAGTGAGCCCGAAGGCGCCGAGTTTCTCGCCCCTGGCAAGCGGGACCAGGTACCTGCGCTTCTGTTCCTCGGTGCCCTGTTCCCAGATCGGAGCAGCGCAGAGCGATGTATGGGCAGAGAGGATCACTCCTGTCGTCCCGCAGACCTTCGACAGCGCTTCCACAGCCATTACATAGGCCAGGTTGTCACCGCCCGATCCCCCATATTCCTTCGGGAAGGGAATGCCCATCATGCCGCAACGGGCCATCTTGGCCACAGTCTCTTCGGGGAATCGCTCTTCCTCGTCGACCTCCTTCGCGATAGGTTTGACTTCAGCCTGGGCGAATTCGTCATAAAGACTCAGGAGGAGCTGGTGCTCCTTGTCCATTTGAAAGTTCATATTAGCCCCTGGCCTTAAGACCCGATCGCAGCGTCAGCTGTTGCGACGGGTTGTTTCCGGGATTCGTCAGCAAGCCCGGTAAGTGGTGAATCACTTCTCATTGATGGAACCAACAAAACAGCCTCGCCGTCGACCACGACCTTCCCCCGCACAGTGCAAACAGTCTTGAAGGTCACAAGGTTTTTCTCCTGTGTCAGATCAATGACTTGAACCTCGGCGGTCACGGTATCGCCAATCCTGACCGGCGCCTTGAACTTGAGATTCTGCGAAACATAGATGGCGCCAGGTCCGGGCAATTTCGTTCCGAACACGGTCGAAATGAAAGCGGCAGAAAGCATGCCATGGGCGATACGGCCCTTGAATCTCGTCGTAGAAGCGAACTCCTCATCGACATGAACCGGGTTGAAGTCCCCCGATACCCCGGCAAAGTTGGCGATGTCTGCCTCGGTCACTGTCTTGGCGAACCTGGCCTTCATCCCCAGCTTGATCTCTTCGAAACACAAACCTCTGTTTTCGATGCTCATATCTTCGATCTCCTTCAAATCGAGCAAATAATATCCATTTGAAAAAACAGTGTCAATATATTTTTATAGATAAAACAATATAAATAAACGACTATAGAGAGACCTTGCCTGCTGACTGGCTGGCACGCAGGCAATGGGGTATAGTCAAGGCATGAAAAAGGATAGCCTGGCCGAAACTGTCTGTTCTCTCGACGCTGGCGAACTATCGCCAGAGCCTGCTATTTTCGTCGTGTTCGGGGCGACAGGCGACTTGGCCCGCAGGAAAATCTTCCCCGCCCTTTTCGATCTGTTCGAGGGGAAGATCCTGCCCGAAGCGACGAGAATAATCGGCTTCGCGCGCAGGCCTTTGGGCACCGAGCAATTC
>JAJFUL010000074.1 GCA_021372425.1 Spirochaetaceae bacterium | reverse complement strand
GGTGTTGTCCTGCACAGGGATGAAGACGCGATGTCTCAGCTCCCTTGCTTCAACATTTCCGAAATATCTGCAAGAAACTGCATGGCCTGGAGGGGGGTCATCCTGTTTATATCGGCACTCCGTATCTTAGCCAGGGCGATGTCTTCGACCGGAAAAAGCTCAAGCGCAGCCCGTGCAGGCTGCGGCTTTTCATCGGGTTGGGCCGACCCTCCTGTCGATGCCGGTGCGGAAAACGCTGAAGACAGGTCCGTATGCCCAGCTGCAGAGCCTGCCGCCGCTGTCAGGCTCTGCTCGAATTTCATCATCTTGCCCTGGAGGTTGCGGGCATTTTGAAGCACTTCCGCGGGTATTCCGGCCAGCCCTGCCACGTGGATGCCGTAAGAACCTGCTGCAGGCCCTTTCTTTAGCTGCTTCAAAAACACGATTTCGCCTTGGTTTTCGAGGACTGCCATACTCATGTTAACAAGATTTGGGTTTTCCATGGAAGTAAGCTCATGATAATGCGTCGCGAAAAGTGTCCTGCAGCGGATCCGTTCCAGAATGTATTCGCTGATGGCCCACGCGATGCTCACGCCATCGAGCGTGCCCGTGCCCCGGCCAACCTCATCCATGATGACAAGGCTCTTCGATGTGGCCGTATTGAGGATATAGGCAGTCTCATGCATCTCCACGAGGAAAGTGCTTTCGCCACGCGCAAGGTTGTCCTGAGCCCCTACTCTGCAGAAAATCCTGTCCACGAGCCCTATCAGCGCCGACTCGGCCGGCACGAAGGAACCCATATGCGCCATCAGCACGATGAGCGCCGTTTGTCTGAGCACAGTCGATTTTCCGGCCATGTTGGGACCGGTTATCAGCGCAAAGAATTGGCCTTTCGTATCGAGCACGATGTCATTGGGCACGAATGCTCCTGCAGGCAGGCAGGCCTCAACGACTGGATGGCGCCCCTGATGTATGTCGATGATCGAATCCTCGCTGAGTTGCGGCCGGCAGAAGCCTGCTTCAGTGGCGGCCTGCGCAAATGATGCAAGGCAGTCAAGCCTCGCCATCATCGCTGCCAGATGTTCCATTCCCGCGATGTAAATCTTCAGGGATTCCCTCACTGAAAGGAAGAGCTGCTTTTCAAGATCGATTATCTTCTCGGTGGCGCCATTTATCTCGCTCTCGAGCTGTGCGAGTCTGTCTGTCGTATAACGTTCGCCTCCGACCAGCGATTGACGACGGATGAAATGTGCAGGCACTGCGTCGAGCTTGCCCTTCGTGACCTCGAGGTAATAGCCGATGATCTTGTTGTAGCGTATTCGAAGGCTGGAAATTCCCGATGTGGCCTTCTCTTCTTCCAGATACTGGTCCAGGACTTGAGTCGAGTTTTTTTTGAGCATCCGCAGCCTGTCCAGCTCCTGACTGTAGCCATCATGGATCATGTTGCCTTCGGTCAGCAGGATCGATGGATCTTCCCTGATGGCAGAATCGATGACCCCGATGACTTTCCTGCAGGCTTCCTCGTCTTCCCCGTCTGCAATCTGGTAGGACTGTAGCGGCACTTTACTCTTCCGGACAAGTTCGAGCACGCCAAGTGAAGCCTTCAGTGAATCGCGCAACGCGAGCAGATCCTTCGCGTGCGCCTTGTCCATCGCCAGCCTGGCAACCAGACGCTCGGAATCAAGCACGCCGCCCAGACGCCTTCGGAGTTCATTCAGGAGCAGCTGATCTTTGTAGAAGCAATCGACGATATCGAGCCTCTCCTCTATCTTGTCCTTCCTGCGCAAGGCTTGCAGCATCCACTGCTGCAGGAGCCTGTGCCCCCCGGCAGTCTTCGTCCTGTCGAGTACCGAAAGCAGCGTGTCCCTTCGACCCGAGTCTGCAAGGTTACGGACAAGCTCCAAGTTCTTCCTCGTCGCTTCATCGAGGGAGAGGAATTCATCCTGGTCGTAAGGCAACAGCGCCTGGATATGCGGACTCTTGGTTCTTGAATTCTCGGTCACATAATCGAGCACGACACCTGCAGCGGCAAGCTCGGGAGCGTCATCGGCAAATCCGAAGCCTTTCAGGGAAGCCACTCTGAAGTGCTCCTTCAGATGCTCGAAGGAGCGCTGGACATCGAAAGACCAGTCAGGCTCGCGCTGGATCAGGGCAGAGTCGAATTCGCGCAGCAATTCGGCAAAACCCTGCCTTTCACAGAGCGACTGCTGGATGATGATTTCGCGAGGAGAGAACCTGTAGAGCTCCGAACGTAGGAAATCCGTGCCGGCCCCGGCATCATCTGCATGCGAATAAGCCCTGAATTCCGCAGTGGAAACATCAAGGCTTGCGAGGCAGAGCCGCCCTTGCAGGCAGCAGGCACAGACAAGGTAATTGTTCGCCGACTGGTCAAGAAATTCTTCCTCGATGGTCGTCCCGGGAGTGACTACTTCGATCACATCACGATCCACCAGGCTACCAGCCTTCGGAGCGGTAAGCTGCTCGCAGATTGCGACTTTCTTGCCTGCCTTGAGGAGCCGCGCTATATAAGGCTTCGCTGCATGGTAGGGAATGCCGCACATCGGCTGTCCCTGGCGCTTGGTCAATGTCAGGTCGAGGAGCGCACTCACTTCGATGGCATCGTCGAAAAACATCTCATAGAAATCGCCAAGCCGGAAAAAGAGAATTACATCCCTGTATTTAGCCTTGATCCGGCGGTATTGATCCAGCATAGCACTGCGTTCGCGCATAATTTGACACTATTCCTGGCAGCCTTACTGATTTTGCGAAAGAGCCTGGATCACCTTGTCTGTTATGTCGATTGCCGTCGAATTCCACAACACGATATTGGCGTTTTGGTCCTGGGGCTTGAGGTTCAGCACGATAGAATAACCCTCGGATTCTGCTACCTGGGCTATTGTTGCATTAATTTTCTGCAGGAACGAAGCTGAGGAACTCAAAGCCTTGGCCATGATGTCAAGCTCGTTCTGTCGCGCCGAGACATATTCCTTCAAGTCCGTCGTCTTCTTCGTGATCTCCGATTCCAGTGAACGGGCGAGATCGCTGTCGCCCTTCGACTGCGCTTCGCCCTTCTTTGTCTGCAGCGATTTTATCTCGGCGGCCATCCTGTCTACTTCTGCCTGTATTTCGGCTTTTTTCTGCTCGAAGTTCTTTAGCCCAGCAGTATCCCTGGAAAAAGCCGAAAGCACGCGGGACATGTCGATCACGGCAATACGCGTAATCTGCTGGGCAGCTGCAGGCATTACTAGGATGGCAAGGAACAGCGCCACAGCTACAGACCTTGATCTGCACGGCCTTGGAATGGCCATCACTTTCCCTCTCATGGTTCCCCCTCGCCTTCTTCGGCCTTTCACCTCTCGGATTCAGCACAACTCTCGAAATCAGTACAGTGGCTGCGTTATGCTGAGCACAAAGTCAAAATCGGTCCCCTTGGTCTTCCAGTCGAATGTGGTGCCATCGAATGAAAAGCGTTTGACCAGATAGAGCCTGAAAGGGAACTGCGCAATGAGGAAGCGGGTTCCCACACCCGTGCTGAATGCAAAATTGTCCCACCCAAGATAGGAAAAATCCGGCTTGGTGTCATCGACGACATGCTCGTCGCCAGTCATTTTGACCATACCTTTCTTGG
>JAJFUL010000063.1 GCA_021372425.1 Spirochaetaceae bacterium | reverse complement strand
AAAGCGCGATTTGTCCAGCTTCAGGGCGAGGGAACCCAGCAGGTGCGGATTCGCGAATGCCAGGACAAGGATCACCGTCAGCCCCAAGCTCGCCACCATGCCGATTATCAGCAGGTAAGAACCTTTCCCCGCCATCGCCATGAGGTTTATTCCCTTCCTGAAGAAGATAAAAACTATGAGAAGCTGGACAATGTTGCTTTCCATGAGACGGGAAAAGATGACATTGGATGCAGTCGTCGATTCGAGGCCCAGTTTGGAATAATGGAAAATCTGGAACGGCTGTCCCCCCGAAGAACCAGGTGTCAGGTTTGAAAAGAGTGCGCCTATGACATTGTTGTACAGTGCATCCTTGAATGACAGGCGGATGTTGAATCGCCTGAAGACTATCTGGTAGCGCCAGGAGTCGATGGCATAGATCACCGTGATACAGGCGAAAGGAATAATTATGGTAAGGAGCGATACTTGTTTGATTGCATCGATCAGTTTTCCCATATCGACCAACAGGCCGATGACCACATTGATCAGCAGGCTGATGATCAGGACGATGATGATGTTCTTGACCATCGACTTTGATGATTTTCTGTCCGGCCTGCCAGATTTGCCAGTGCTCTGTGAAGACTCGGACTGCGTTTCTTTACTATCCATATTTGAAGTATACAATGGAGTGTGCTAGGCTTGGCAAGTAGGGTCAAAATTCCCAGGAGGGATCATGAAGCGAAGACCAGTGTACATGCGTTTACTCATCATTCTGTGCGGAGTGTTGCTTGGGCCGGGCTGGCTCGGTGCAGAAGGGCTTCAGTATTCCCTCAATGGAGTCCGGTTCAACCATGCACTGCTCTCGGGGATACCTGTTCCAACGGGAATTGATGCGGGCTTGAGAATTCCAACCAAGAAAGACGGGCTCTTTTTTGATGTCCGGCTTGCGGGCGGCTATCAGGATCGGCACATACTGCGTGATGCAACCACTGGCGCCATTCTACTCACGCCGTCTTTCGATGGCATCCAGTGGTTTTATTGGCCCAATATTGAGGTTGATGCAGGTGTCGCCTTTCGGAGCACGGCTGCAGGATCGGACGGGGCCAGATGGCTGGAGTTTTTCGCCATGGGTCGCGCGCGTTATGAGAAAAACTCACAGACTCTTCCGACTGCATTGTTCAGCGATGCGAATGGCCTGTTTTCGCTCTCATTCATGGCGGGGGTCGGAGGCGAGACCGTCGTTCAGTCCGCGGACGGAGCCAAGCAGGGAATCGAAGCCGAGCTTTCCTTCGAGTATGGGCCCAAAGGCCTCGATTTTCTGGGAGGCACGGATTTTAGCCGTGGGACCATCAAGCTGGCAGGCTACAAGCCGCTGTATTCCTCCGCTACGGACCGCACGGACGGCTTCGCCTTGTATGCCGCTGGTTTCCTGGCCGCAGACTATGCTGACGGATATCGCATTCCTCTCTATGTGCTGACCAGTTTTGGAGGGCGGCAGATTCGGGATGGGCTCGGGGACTCCGTCCGGGGCTATAGATCCTGGGGTTATGAGGCGGCCACGAAGGCCGAAGCCAGCCTCGAACTGCGCGCGGTCGGTCCGGCGCTTTTCCATGTCGCGGGGCTGCGGCCCATGGCCTATGTCTTTGGCGATGCCGGTTATTATGGCAGGCTTTACAAGTGCACGATTCCCGAGAACCAGGGTTTCCTGTTCTCGTCGGGGTTTGGAGTCGCCTTGGATATTTTTGATTATGTCTATCTGGGGGTAAGGGCGGGATACAAATTCCCCTTTGCCGATCCACTCGATGCAGAATACTTCCCGTCGGGCGACAGATTCTTCTGGGATTTTTCCTTTAAGCTGCATTTCTAGTAAGCTGCATTTCTAGCGGTTCAGGTTCAGAGCAGCCCGAAGTGCCTCAGCAGGAAAAGCCCAAGGCCCATGGTAAATCCCGAGCCGAGCGTCGTCCCCAGGATTATGTCGCTGGCAAGATCTGCGTCGCCACCCATTCCCTTCGTCATGGCGTAGCTCGATACGGCTGTCGGCGCCGATCCGATCAGGAACAGAATACCGAGGTCGCGTGAATTGAGCCCCGCCAGGATTCCGGCGAATACGAAGATGAGGGGCGTTGCCACGATTTTCCATAGAACCGACGAAAGAACCTGCTTTGGCTTTGCGGCGAGCTTCCTGCCGACGAGACCCATGCCTATGTCCAGAAGTGCAAGTGGGACCGTGATGCTCGACATGTAGTCGATGACTTTTTCCAGGAAGGCGGGAAGCCTGATCCTGAACAGTGCAAAAGGCAGGGCGACAAGCACGGCGATCGTGATGGGGTTCGTGAATATCGATTTGATAATCTGCAGGGGCTTGGCTTTCGTAAGATTTCCGTTTCCCCAGGACAGTATGAGCACCGTGCATACATTCGAGAATGGCAGGAGAAAAGCCAGGAGAATGGCCGCCTCGCTCTTGCCTTCGGGGCCAAAAAGATTGGCGATTATCGGCAGGGCGATTATGACTGAATTGCCGCGAAAGGAGCCATGCACCATAGAGGCACGGGCATGTACGTCCCTGGTGACGAATCTTGACAGAAACAGGAACAGGATTATGCAGACAAGGCTTGAGACCAGCGTGACCAGGATGAGGTCTGGCGAGAAGACGACTGAGAAATCAGCCGTATAGATCGACTGGAAGAGCATTGCCGGCAGGAAGCAGTTGAAGGTGAGCTTGGTGACCGATGGCGAGAAGCCGGGATCGACGAATTTTTTCTTTCCGAGAAAATAGCCTATGACGACCAGCAGGATGATGGGAAGGACGCTTTCCAGGGCAAAAAGAAGACTCTTCATATACAGGAGACTATATAGGCTGAAGGCCCATGATGACAAGCAAAGTAGCGGCTGCCGACAGCCGCGAGACCTGATTTTCATAAGATCCGCGCACATCCGTGCGCGATGCGGAGAAATCGATGCCGGCAGTGGGACTTGAACCCACAAGCCTTTGCAGGCAGCAGATTTTGAGTCTACCGTGTATGCCATTTCACCATGCCGGCATATGTCAGACTCTTGTACTACAATCCTTTCGTCCGAGTCAAGCCGCGGTTTACTGACCCGGCAACAAGACATGGCAAAAACCACCACTATTAAGTTGCCGGGTCAGTAAGACAACTCGCGCCGTGGACCGCTTTTCCGGAAGAGCTCTGTACCGCGGATCACAGCAGGCGCTTGCGCTGCGACGCGCTCGATCCTATGATTACTGAGACCCGGCAACTTAGTAGTGGTGTTTTTCGCGATAATAGTCCGTCGTAGCGGGCTATTATCGCGAAATGTATGCGCTGTCTTGTTGCCGGGTCAGTAGTCTGGTGGGTTGGGGGAAGCGGATGAATCCAATTCTGGCCTGGGGCCTTGGGGTAGTGGAAGCAGTCCAGCGATTTTTTGGGCCGAAAATGCTTGTTCCCATGGAGATCCTAAGCTTTCTCGGTTCGGAATTTTTTGCCTTTGCCGTGCTGCCTTTCCTGTATTGGTGCATCGACCGGAGAAAAGGCGCAAAGATCGGCATCGTCATAATCTTTTCGGGTTTTGTCAATTCGTGGCTCAAGATGTTGTTCATGCAGCCGCGTCCTTATGACCTTGCGCCCGAACTTGGACTGGCCAGGGAAGACTCACCCGGGTTGCCATCGGGGCACAGCCAGACCAGCGTCACTTTTTGGGGATTGATGCTCTCGGTCCTGCCAAAGACGCCGGGCAGAGTGCTGCTCATCCTAGTGCCCCTGCTGGTAGGAATTTCGCGGCTGTATCTCGGCGTCCATTTCCCGACCGATGTTTTGGCGGGCTGGGCGGTCGGTGCAGTCATCGTGGTCCTTGCCAATCTGCTGGAACCGAAGCTGAAGGCGCTTTTCGGTAACATGGGGCTGCGCTTCCAGCTCATCCTGGCAGCGGCTGTAGCAATACTGATGAATTTCCTCCTGCCTTCCGGTACCATGCTTTCTGGCATATTCCTGGGCTGTGCCGTCGGTTTTGCGCTGACGGGAGAGAAGCTGAGGTTTGACGCAAATGGCACCGCTGTTCAGAAAATCCTGCGATATATCATCGGGGACGGCATTGCAGCCCTCGTTTATATAGTGCCAAAGCTAATCCTGGGAGAGGACCTGGCTTCGGGACAGCCCCTTGTCCGCTTCATCCGCTATGCGATCTTGGGCATCTGGATAAGCTTTGGCGCACCCTGGTGCTTTACGAGAATGAAGCTGATGAAGCTCGAGGAACAGAAAGAGTCCGGCGAGCCCGGCGAGCTTGACGAGCCTCCGGTCGCCTGAGAGGAGTGCATCCCGAAGGCAGGCGCGACTATTCGCTGAGCGTGAATTTCGAATCGGTCAGCTTGAAAACATTGTTTGCCCCGGGGCTCAAGTAGACTCTGTCTTTCTCATCGATGAAAATAGCGTAGACACCCTGCAG
>JAJFUL010000291.1 GCA_021372425.1 Spirochaetaceae bacterium | reverse complement strand
AGGTAGCTCTTGCCGCGCATCCAGGCCGCAGCGATGGCGGACCGCGCGAACTGGAGGATCTTCTCCTCAACATCATTGGGGATCCTTGAGATGTCGCTCATGTCCTGCACGTCGCGGCCGTAGATGCCAAATGCCGGCAGGCCTTTCTGGCTATGCGCCGCAAGGACCGCAGCAAGATACACGGCGCCCGGCTTGTCCGTGCCGTTGAAGCCCCAGACTGCCTTGATCGTGTGCGGGTCCATGTCCATGGTTTCGGAGCCATAGCACCAGCAGGGTGTCACGGTCAGCGTGACGGCGACATTTTCGCGGGCGAATTTTTCCTGGGTGGCCGCCGATTCGGCGACGCGGCCGATGGTCGAGTCTGCAATGACGCATTCTACCGGCTGCCCCGACGGATGCCGAAGATTGCTGGAAATTAGCGTGGCTGCGGCCTTTGCCATTCCCATCGTGAAGGGTTCCAGCTCTTCCCTGACACCGCGCATACGGGCATCGATCACTGGCCGGATGCCAATTTTCGGCAGAGAATCCTTATACCGCAAACCAGGTTTCTGCCTTTCAAAATCAGCCATATAAACCTCCTTGAAATTAAATCTCCGATTTGAATCCACCTTATCCGCGTCGCGGCTTATCGCTGGCTGTGCCTGATCAGCCTCGTCTTGAGCCGGAATTCCTGAGGCTCATGGGGCTCTGTTTCGGCAATCCTGGCTAGTATGAGCCTCGCGGCCATCTTGCCCATTTCGGCGATCGGTTGCTGCACCGAGTACCGGCAGTAGACCAGCAAGGGCGAATAGGGCATCTCGTCGAAGGCTGAAAAGACGATCCTGCCGGCCCGCCCCTTTGCCTCCGAAATCAGGTAGTTGGTCGCACCGATATGCATGAACGCATTGCCGATGAACCAGGCATCCGGCGAATCCTCGCGTTTCATCATCGCTTCCATCGCATGGTAACCGAAGGGCAGGGTCGGTGGGCAGAAACGCACGAAATCTTCTTCCACCGCAAGGCCTGATGATTCCATCGCTTTCCGGTACCCTCCGTACCTTTCCCTGAAGATCGATATCTTCTGGAGCCCGCCGATGTATCCGATCCTCCTGTAGCCATCATTGATTAATGCTTTGGTGGCTTCGAAAGCGCCTTCCTCGTTTTCGACGAGAACCGAATCAGCCCTGATGTCGCCGACCGTCCTGTCCACGAAAATGAATGGGATGCCCAGGTCACGCAGGAAACTGAAGTGCGCCCCCTTGTCTGTTGCGGGTATCACGACGACCCCGTCGACAAGACGTTCGGCGAGATGCTTAAGCCTCTTGGCCTCTTCCTCGGGGGAATCGTGCGAAACGCAGACGACAAGGGAGTAGCCGTGATTGGACAGCTCCTTGTCCATGCTTTCCGCAATATACATAAAGAAATCACCGGCCAGGTCCGGGGCCATCACGCCAATCGTCTTGGTCTGGTGAGTTTTCAGGCTCCGCGCCACGGTGTTCACCTTGTAATTCAGCTTGTCCATGGCCGCGAGAACGCGTTCCCTTGTGGAATCGATTACACGCGGATCATCATTTAATACGCGTGAGACCGTTGCCGTAGAGACCTGGGCATACTCGGCAACTTCGCGTATGGTGACGCCCCGGACTTTCATATGCCCAAGCCTTCCCGGGACATCTTTGCCATGGAACCAACGATAAGCGAATTCAAGGGCAGGCTCCTTTATTTTACGGGGATGACACCCTTTTTCAGGATGATGTTGCCGTACTTGACTGTTTCGCCGGTCATCACGACGGCAAAAGCGTGGCGTGTGCGTTCGTAGAAGGCAAAACGCTCCATCCGGTCGATCGGTGGCGTATCGGGCCAGTAGCGATCGATGACGGCGCGGTAGCTCTTTTCGACTTCAGGATCCAGCGCGTCGCTGTGCGAGGCCTGCATCATGATGACGGGATTGTCCACAAAATCGTCCAGATTGATCAGCCTGAGGATTCCGTCGAGCAGGTCGGGGATGCGGATACCGTCGGCGCGGATGACGCGCTGGTTCAAAGCGTCGCCGGTGAAGAAAGCATCGGCGAGCACAATTTCATCGCCATGCCCCATCCTGAAGAGGGCTGAAAGCA
>JAJFUL010000012.1 GCA_021372425.1 Spirochaetaceae bacterium | reverse complement strand
AATGACGGCACCTTGAAGCGCGTTATGACAACACCATTTATGAAGCCAGGCACCAATGATGCAAGCAGCGAGGCGGCACAGCCCAGCAGTACGACTTCAGTGACCGGCATTCCCGTTCCTGAAAGTAGCTGCATGACCCTTGCGCCCAGAACCGAGGAAAGGCCATAGACATAGCCAACCGAAAGGTCTATCCCTCCGGTGATGACGACCAGGGTTTCGGCCGCCGCCAGCAGGAAGGCCCCGGTGGAAAGATGGATTATGTTCTGGAAATTGACGATATCAAAAAATCCCGGACTCGTGAGACTGAAAATAAGCGTCATGAGGACGAGGAATAGCAAGGCCCAATTCCGGGCGATGGCCTTTCCGATTCCGGTTTCGAAAAAACCCTGCTGTACGACATCTTTTGTATCTGACAAGCCGCCCTCCTCCTCGGAAAAGACCCGTCTTGCGGCGAATGTCGCAAGACGGGCAACTTTCATGGGATGATTTTGAACTTCCGCGAATTACTGGTAGATGTACTGAACCATTGCAGGATCATTCACATTGTCTTTCGTGAAGAACTCGAATCCAGGGATGATCTTCTTGGGAACCTTGGCTTTCTGGGTAAAGAATTTGTAGAGCCACTCCACCGACAGCGAGCCCATTTCCGCCGGCTTCTGCGCAAGGACCAGGTCCACGACACCCTTCTTCAGGTTGTCGATGTTGCTGATTGTTGCATCCCACGAAGCGATCTTGATGGCTCCGGCCAGGCCAGCATTCACGACCGCCTGGTTGGCTCCCTGGGCGCTGAATACGTTGACGCCGAAAATGCCGACAATGTCCTTGTCCTTCTGCTGCGAGGCGAGGGTTTGCTCCTGGGCCTTCTGCTGGACATCCAGGCACCACTCGACGCCGGCCAGTTTCATGTTCGGGAACTCGGCTACGCCCTGAGTGAATCCCTTTACACGGGCGGCGACGGAAGAAGCATCAGGATTGGTGGCCTGGCAGTAGACTTTGCCTTTCTCGCCGACGAGCTTTGCAAGGTGCTCGGCGATCTGCTTTCCGCCCAGCTCATTGTCGGAGCCGATGTAGGAAAGCGGGAAGCCATAGTCGGTGTTCGGCTTGGAGTAGTCGCCATCGCCGATGAAGGTATCCACAGTGATGATTTCGATGCCCTTGTCATAAATCGCCTTCAACGGCGCCTTCAGAGCGTCAACCGAAGTCGGAGCGATGAGAAGACCCTGGAAGCCGCCGCGCTGCACGGCCGCCTGGAGGATTGGAACCTGATATTCAGGACCCCAGGCTTTGGGATATTCGGCAACGATGAGGTTGACACCGAGTTCCTTGCATTTTGCCCTGACGCCTTTCTCCATCGTCGTATAGAAAGGATCCTGGACGCCAGGCATGAAAAGGAAGGTCAACTGCTGGTTTTGGGCGGCAGCTGGCATTACGGCAAGCAGTACGATCAGAACAGCTACAATAGTGGCATACCTTTTTTTCATGGTATCCTCCTTGGAAAAGATTCCGGGTGGAAGCCAGATACATATTCCCGGAGGTTGTGTGCAACCGAATCAGTTCTATGCAAGAAGCGTGCCATGTTCAAGGAAAATATAAAGGCCCGCAGATGCGGCCCCGGCGTGCATGTTTCGAACGCCAATCCGAGGACCGGGCCGGCTGGCAGAAGAAGATACGGCAAAGAAATGTATCCACAACTATCCACAAATAGGTGGTTGTCTGTGTCAGGCAGTATACAGGCTCACATGGTCCTCGTTGCCACGACATCGATGCCCGTATCGAGAGCGTTCTGCAGTACCACACAGCCCCCCTCGATCGGGAGCTTCAGCTTGATCGAGTAAAGCAAGGCAAGGAGTTCCGGAATCCTTTCCTTGGGGAAAGCCTTCGTGGTTCTTACTGGAACCCGGCGCGGCCTGTAAAGGTTTGACAAAGCCTGGTCAGGCGCCAGGCCTTGATCGGGCTGGCTTCCGGCTCCCGATTCAGGCTCGATGGCGCAGGTCGCGGTCACTACGCGGCGGGGCGAAAGAATTTCCTCTTTCGCGTATTGCTCACCGCGAGGGCAGCGGTTCCCGCTCACCGTGATCTCGTTCTCGGAAATCCTTTCAATATGAAGGTGGCAGCCCATCGGGCAGGTTATGCAGATCATCTCGCTCATTCTTGCTTCCCTCCTCAGAGAATCGAAATCACGACCGAGGCGTCGATGCCCGAGCCGCCAAGCTCCTGCGGCCCCAGGCTCAAGCTCAGCATTTCCGAGGGCTGGATATGCTGCTTTTTTATGCTCCGCACGATCCTGTTGTCCACTTTTACTTCCAGCACGGCATCGTTCTTGACGACAAGGCTGCGCATATAGAGCTTATTGTCGCGATCAGGATTGACGCGGGCGGGATTGACGTAGCGCACGTTGGCCCCTGTCTTGACCCTGAGTTCCTTTTGCGGCCGTTTGCCCGAAAGCCAGTCGGCGGCGAAACTCCCCGTCCGGCGGGACTCCTCTACGACAAAATCCACAAGATCGTGGACATGCAGCACGTTGCCGCACGCGAAAATACCCGGCACGCTCGTCATCAGCGAAGAATCGACCCAGGGGCCGTTGGTGGCTGGATTGAGCTCGATTCCCGCCTTTTTCGACAGCTCGTTTTCGGGAATCAGGCCAACCGAAAGCAGCAGCGTGTCGCAGGGAATCTGGAAGCTCTTCCCGTAGACCATGGCCCCATTCTCGATCGGTGTAACCTCGACGCCCTCCACGCGATCCACACCATAGATGTTCGTCGTCTGGTGCGAGAGGTAAAGCGGAATATTGAAATCGTTCAGACACTGGACGATGTTGCGCGTCAGCCCGCTCGGATAGGGGAGTATCTCGACGACGGCATGGACCTTGCAGCCGACCCAGGAGAGCCGCCGAGCCATGATGAGACCGATATCGCCGGATCCAATGATGACGACATCCTTCCCCGGGATATAGCCTTCGATATTAACCAGACGTTGGGCGAGCCCGGCAGTGAAAATGCCAGAAGGACGGGTGCCAGGGATGCGGATGTTCCCGCGGTTGCGTTCCCTGCATCCCATAGCGAGGATGATAGCCCGGGCGATTATTTCTATGACGCCCTGGGCGGATGAGATGCAGTGGACAATCCGCTGTTCCCCCTCGGCCTTGATGTCCAGGACTGTGGTGCCGGTCAGCATGGGAATATCCAGAGAGGTAGCTTTCGCATGCACCCGCTGTGCAAATTCCGGGCCGGAAAGCTCCTCTTTGAATTCGATCAGCCCGAACCCATTGTGGATGCACTGCATGAGGATGCCGCCCATCTCTTCCTCGCGGTCCAGCACGATGACGGAAAAACCACGGCTTTTAAGCTCCGTGGCGGCCGACATGCCAGCTGCGCCTCCTCCGATGACGACTGCGTCGCTATGAATGCTTTTCATAATTCACCCTTCAGCACGAAGCTGTCCCCGCCGTGTTTCGTGACTTCGTCGAAACCCATGCCCGTTTCACGCATGAGTATCTTGATGATCCTGTACGTACAGAAACCGCCCTGGCAGCGCCCCATTTGCGCCCGCGTGAAATATTTGATCCCGTCGAGCGTTGTGTGCCCGGTGCGGATCGCGGCGACAATCTCAGCCTCGCTGACTTGCTCGCACCTGCAGACGATATCGCCATAGGCCGGGTCGGATTTTACCAATCCATCCAGGGCGAAAGGATCGAGGTCGCGGACCCGGGGCGTCTTATGGATGAAGGGGTCCCAATCTGCTCTCTCCACGAGCCGCAAGCCCGACTTTTTGAGGAGTTCCTTCACGTACTCGCCAATGGCCGGGCTGGCAGTGAGCCCCGGCGACTGGATGGCCGCCACCTGGATCAGGTTGGGAACCTTGCGTGAATTGTCGATATAGAAATCATCACCATAGGCAGGGCGCAGGCCTGCAAAACTTGTTATGACATCAGTTTCCGAAATCCCGGGAACCATCGTCCTCGCGCTCTGGAGCACGCTTCCCAGCGCCTCGCGCGTAGTCGAGAAATCTTCCTTGTCCTCAACATTGGTGGCGGTCGGCCCAAGCAGTACCGTGCCTTCGACGGTCGGAATGACGAGAATGCCTTTCGACACAGTAGTCGGAACAGGGAAGACGACGCGTTTCGGCTTGATCCTGGCGCTCCGGTCCAGAAGATAATACTCGCCCTTGCGCGGGTGAATACGGAACTCCTCGGCTCCAAAGGCCGCCGATATTTCGTCGGCGTAGAGCCCCGCGGAATTGACGACGTAGCGCGCCCTGATCGTCCTGCCATCCTGCGCCGACACGAGCCACTGATCGCCCTGGCGGCTGGCCTGCTCGACCTTGAATTGTGTAAGCAGCTCGACGCCGTTCTTCCGCGCGGACTCCACGAGCGAAAACACGAAACGATATGGTTCCACGATGCCGCCTGAAGGCGCGTAGAGTCCGCCGACGGTGTCAGGGCTTAAGGACGGCTCCAACTCGAGCATTCGTTCCCGTGAGCACATCTCGATGCCGATGACGCCATTGTCCACACCCTGCAGGTACAGCTGTTCGATGGCGCGCATTTCATCTTCGTGAAGGGCCACAACGACGATGCCGCAGCGCTCAAAAGGGAAATCGAGCTCGTAGTGCAGCCGGTCGAACATCATCGCGCCCTGGAGTTCGAGCCGCGCCTTCAAGTACTTGCTGTTATCGTGAAAACCGCCGTGCACAATGCCCGAGTTGGCCTTGCTGGTTCCCAGCGAGACATCTATTTCCTTTTCGAGCAAGGCGATTTTGAGTTCATACTGCGAAAGCTTCCGCGCGATGTTGGCGCCGCAGACCCCTGCGCCGATGATAGCGACATCAAAAACCTCGGTCATTGCCTGTACCTTCCTTAAATACGTCATCAGGCTTTTCTGGCCATGTCCGGCAGCCTCAGCCTGAGGCGAAAGCCGCCGACATCATCTGTATACTAGCAAAATCAGACTCGCCGCGCTACCATCACCGTATGCGCCCAATCGATGAATTGACAATGACAGAGGCAGAGGCTATCCGTTTCGTTCTCATGGACATCGACGACACCCTGACAACTAATGGCAAAATGCCCGCAGAGAGTTATGCGGCGCTATGGGCGTTGCATGATGCAGGACTGAAGGTCATCCCCGTTACGGGCAGGCCCGCAGGCTGGTGTGATCTCATCGCACGCGAGTGGCCTGTGGACGGCGTCGTGGGCGAGAATGGCGCCTTCGCCTTCTGGGAGGCGCCCGGCAGGCAGCTCCAGTCGATGACGCACCCGAATGCGGTGCGGAATACAGCCCCGACACTCAGGCGGGTCGTGGGAAGGGCGCTGGCGGCGGTACCAGGTTGCCGGCCTGCCCACGACCAGTTTGCCCGCCTCTACGATGTCGCAATCGATTTCGCCGAAGAAGAACCCATACTCCCGCTCGAGTCCGCCCTGGCGATCAAGAAAATCTGTGACGAGGAGGGCGTTCGGGCGAAAGTCAGCTCCATCCACGTGAACGCATGGCTCGGCGACTACGACAAGTTGTCCATGACGACACGATACCTGACCGCCCGCTTTGGTTATAGCGACGAAAGAGACAGGGGACAGGTCATTTTCGTGGGGGACTCGCCGAACGACGAACCCATGTTCGTCCACTTTCCGCTGACCTGCGGCGTGGCCAATATCCTCCGTTACGGAAAACACATCCTCCGTACGCCGACCTTCGTAACGGCGGCGGAGAAAGGCGCAGGGTTCGCCGAGTTCGCGCGCGCCGTTCTCGCAATACGCGACGCCGCCTCATAAAAGGGCTTGCGCTCCAGCCTTCGACGTTATATATTGTGGTGTTTGCTAGCGTAATACACAATATATAGTAGAGGAGGCGACGGCATGACAAAAAACAACGGCACAACAACCACCCTCTTTGGCCCTGGATTTTTGGGACAAGAAACACTTCCTCCCATAAAAAGCGTGGTCAAGCGTTCCGGTGAAGTGGCCCGATACGATCGCGGCAAAATCGAAAAGGCGATCGAAAAAGCCTTTGCGGCGACGGGCACACCGCTTCTCGACGCTGGGGGAAATAACAAGCCCCGCGCTTACACCGACCAGGTCGAAGAAAAAATCAGGGCTCTGGTCAAAACCCGCCACCCCAACTCCATCCCCGCCATCGAGGAGATACAGGACATAGTGGAGACTGTTCTGATCGAGCGGCAAGAGACCGTCGTCGCCAAGGCGTATATTCTCTACCGCGCCCAGCACGAGGCGATCCGCGACGCCAGAAAACTCATGCTGGACATCTCCGCCACGATGGACGGCTATTTGAGCCAATCCGACTGGCGCGTCCGGGAAAACGCCAACATCAACTACTCGCTCGGGGGGCTAATTCTGCACAATTCCGGCACCGTGACGGCCAATTACTGGCTCAAACAGATATATCCCAAGGATATAGCCGATGCCCACGGCGACGCGGACTTTCACATTCACGACCTTTCCATGTTCTCCGGGTACTGCGCAGGCTGGTCCCTGCGGGATCTGATCCGCGAGGGCTTGGGCGGAGTGCCCGACAAGATCGCCTCAAAGCCCGCCAGCCACCTGTCGACGCTGGCCAACCAGATGGTCAACTTTCTTGGCATACTTCAGAACGAGTGGGCGGGTGCGCAGGCCTTCAGCTCTTTCGATACCTACCTGGCGCCTTTCGTAAAGGCCGATGCCTTAAGCGACAAAGAAATCAAGCAAAGCCTCCAGAGCTTTATCTTCGGCGTGAACACGCCGTCGCGCTGGGGCAGCCAGGCGCCCTTCACCAATATCACGCTCGACTGGACCGTGCCCGCGGATTTGCGCGACAAGCCAGCTGTCGTCGGGGGGAAGGAACTCGACTACACGTACGGGGACTGCAAGCCGGAAATGGACAGAATCAATAAGGCCTTCATCGAGGTGATGCTCGAAGGCGACGCTTCCGGCCGCGGGTTTCAGTACCCGATACCTACGTACAACATCACCAGGGATTTCGACTGGGACTCGCCCAACGCGGAACTGCTGTTCGAAATGGCCTCCAAGTATGGTACACCGTATTTCCAGAACTTCATCAATTCCGATCTGAACCCCGGCGATGTCCGCAGCATGTGCTGCAGGCTCAGGCTCGACAAGCGCGAGCTGAGGAAGCGGGGCGGCGGTCTTTTTGGCGCCGACGAACTCACCGGCTCGATAGGCGTCGTCACGATAAACCTGCCGAGGATTGGATATCTCTCGCGGAACGAAAAAGAATTTTTCGATCGCCTCGACGATCTCATGGACAAGGCCAAGTCGAGCCTGGTGATCAAGCGCAAGGTGATACAGCGGCTGCTCGACGCCGGGCTCTTTCCCTACACGAAACGCTACCTAAAGACTTTCGACAACCACTTCAGCACGATCGGAATTGTCGGGATGAACGAATGCCTGCAGAACTTCTTCTCCCCCTCGGTCACGACGGCCACGCCGGAAGGGCAGGCATTCGCCATAAAAATCCTCAGACACATGCGTGGGAGGCTGGCCGATTATCAGGAAGAAACGGGCGATCTCTTCAACCTTGAGGCGACTCCCGCCGAATCGACGTCCTACCGGCTGGCGAAACACGACAAGGAACGATATCCGGACATCATCACGGCCGGCACCAAAGAGCCGTACTA
>JAJFUL010000336.1 GCA_021372425.1 Spirochaetaceae bacterium | reverse complement strand
GCAAAGGAAATCCATGACCGAGGACATGAAGTCCGTCGCGGCTTCCTCAGATGCAAAGACGGCGCGGAAATTACCTGCTCGGCCGCCGCCCACCCCTCCTGCCTCAAGCATCTTCGCCTTCAGAAAGACAGTCAAACCTGCAAAGACGGCGCCCGCAGCCTTGCCGCCATGCTCCGCTTCCGATGGAGCCATCAGCAATACGGTCTTTTCGGGGAGCGAAGCCGCCATTGCGATCCTGCCGTGGTTGACGGCCGTCTTGACTTGTTCGAGAGCGGCGGCCGCATCGCGATCCGTAAAGCTGAAGGCGAGCAATTCCCTGTCTTCGGGCAGCTTTATGCCAGCACCATCGGCAATCATCCTCTCGACTTCCAGGCGGGCTCTTTCCCTTACAAGCGCATTTTTCTCGGATTCGGCCTTTTCAGCTCTCTGTAAAAGCGCCGTGATACGATCAGGAAGGGCTTCCATGGAGCCACCGCACAGGGATGCAGCCTTTTTCGCTATCTCGAAATGACTGGACAGCGCCGCGACAGCCCTCTCCCCCGCCACAAAGCAAATTCTTGTCCCGCCCTTGTATTTTTCGCAGGAAAGAATCTTGAAGACGCGCAGCGCACCGGTGGATGGGGCATGGGTACCACAGCAGGCGACCCAATCATAGCCATCCATCTCGACAACGCGGATCACTTCCTTTCCCTCCGGAAGCTTGCGCCTCAACTTGAACGAAGCCAGATCCTCTGGCGGGCAGATATGGGTACGAATCGGCCTGTCTTCACCAATCCAGGCATTTACCGAAGCCTCCACACGGTCGATCATCTTCTTCTCGAGGAGCATACCGTTGACGTCTATAGTTGAATAATTCAGCCCCAGATGGAATCCTATCGTATGAATGTCCATCTCATGCTCGAGGACAGCCGAAAGCAGATGCTGCCCCGAATGCTGGAGCGTATGGTCCCGCCTCCTTGCGGTATCCAGAACAAGTTCGACTTCGTCACCGACGGCAAGGCTTGACCCTCCATCCAGCAGGTGTATGATCCTGCCACCGCTTTCCTTCACGGCCAGCAACTGAAATCCGCCCAGGGTTCCCAGATCGGAAGGCTGCCCTCCACCTTCCGGAAAGAAAATCGTGCGGTCGAGGATTATAGTGCGGCCAGATTCGCTGCTCTCGATCCCGGCGATTCTCGCCACCGTTCTTGCCAGTCTTGGGTCCTCGTAGTACAAAGTCTCAGTTGTCATTTTCGCTGCTTCCGTCATTACCCTGAACCTCCAGCTTTGCGGCGACTGCAGGCGGGGCATCGAGCTCGCGGCCATCCTCGTAAGGGACATCCTCGTCCACGAAAGACTCATCCTCATCTTCGGGAGCAAGAGCCACGGTGGTCTCCCCTGATTGCTGGCGTTCAAGGCGGATGGCAATCGCCTTCGTCACGCCCGATTCCTCCATCGTGACGCCAAGGAGCACATCGGCTCCCGCCATCGTTTTTTTGTTGTGCGTTATGACGATGAATTGGCTCGTCTTCGAGAATTCGCGCAGCAGGTTGACGAAGCGGATTACATTCGCCTCGTCGAGCGCGGCGTCGATTTCGTCCAGGAAACAGAATGGCGAAGGCTTGACCATGTAGGTTGCAAAAAGCAGTGCTATGGCTGTCAGGGTCTTCTCGCCGCCGGACAGCAACGAAATTGCCTCAAGCTTCTTCCCTGGAGGCTGAGCCAGGATTTCAATGCCCGACTCGAGAATGTGGTCAGGGTCTGACAGCATAAGTTCCGCGCGACCGCCGCCAAAAAGCCTGCGGAACATATTGTGGAAATTTTTCTTGATCTTGTTGTACGTGGAAAGGAAAAGATCCGCGCTTTCGGTCCGGATCTCGTCGGTTATTTTCTGCAGGTCGTCGCGCGCCTTCCGCAGGTCTTCCATCTGGCCGGAAAGAAAATCGTAGCGTTCCTTGACGTCCTTGTACTCCTCAGGCGCCATGAGGTTGACTGATCCCAGATCCCTGAGTCTCGCCTTGTACTGTGTCAGAAGCTCGCGTCTCTCGGACAAGGATTCGCGGATTTCGTACATCCTCTCTTCGAATTCGCCCAAGTCCCGGGAATACAGCTCGATGAAACTTTCACGAAGATTCTTGATCTCGGTTTCATTCTGGGCGATGCCGAGATGGATCGTTTCGAGTTCGTTCTGAATGTTCTGGAGGCGTTCCGACAGCCGCACAGAATCCTTCTTTCGCTGTGAAAGGTCGGAATTTCTGAGCTCGATTGTCTGCTCGAGCTGCGTCATGTCTGTCGAGAGCTTTTTGCCTTGCGCCTCGATCTCGTCAAGCTCGGAGACGATATCTTCGTATTCTTCTTTCAGCTCTTCGAGGCGCCTGCCCTCGGTGAAGATCTCGCCTTCCTGCTCACGAAGGAAGTCTTCCTGCCCAGTTATTTCGCGCCTGAAAACGGCCAGTGCGTCCTGGGCGGCGTTGATCTGCGCTTGGGCCTGAGCCCTGGAAAGGCGAGCATCCTCCAAGGTCTTTCGGTAGGAATCGATTTTCTGCCGCAAGGCATGGTTTTCACTCTCCAGTTCGCTGATCCTGACCTTGTGCTTGCCTATGGCTTCATTCCCGGAGGTGATGGCTGAATCGATCGCGCGCTTCTGCGTCATGATGCCTTCCGGCGAAAGGAATTCATCCAGGAAGGCAGGTGTCGATTTTCTGTAGAGGGCAAACTTCTCCGAAAGCAGATCCAGCGAATTCGATGCTTCAACCAGGTCATCCAGGGATTTGACAAGCTTTGCAAGGAGTTCAGAGGCATTGGCTCCGGGGAAACCGCGCGCTCTGTTTATGTCAGCCGCCAGTATCGTTTTCCCCTTTATCCTGCCTTTCAGTGAGGCAAGGATCGAATCGATTCCCTCCTCAAGCGCCTTTCTTTCTGATGAGGAATACCCTGTCTCACGAAGACGCAGGTCGAGCTGTTGGACGATAGTCTCGGTTATGCCATCGAGTTTGACCCGGGCTTCCGCTATTTCCGCTTCGACTTTTCCTATCGAGGCGAGGCATTTCGCCATTTCGTCGTCGTTGCCTTTCAGCGCGAGGCTCGCCGCCTTGATCCCCGATTCGAATTCCTCGATGTGCCGCTCGGTTTCCCTCAGGTGAGCCTTGTCGTCGGCAAGTGATGCTTCCTTCTCGGCTTCTTCCTCGTGCAGTTCGGCTATCTTGTCCCGGACAGCCTTCGAGCGAACCGAAAGCTGGTCGATCTTGGCTTGCAGTTCACGGATCCGATCGGCCATCAGGCTCTTGTGCTTTTCCTTGCCATTCTTCTCGACAGCGAGGCCATAGAGCTTCTTTTGGAGGTCGACAAGCTGGGCTTCCATCTCGTTAACATTGTCCAAGCTTTCGGACATGGACTGGCTTAGGGCATCGAAGGAAGCCTTAAGCTCGTCCCGCTCTTTCTTCTTCGCGGCGAACTCGGCGTCTTTCCTGTCTTTGTCGCGGATGAACTGCCTCAGGCGGAGCAGGTAGACATCGCATTCGACCTGGAAGATCGAATCCTTGAGGCGCCTGTAGGCCAGGGTCTTGTCGGCCTGGATCTTGAGGCTGTCATGCGAGCGCTTCACTTCCGCA
>JAJFUL010000333.1 GCA_021372425.1 Spirochaetaceae bacterium | reverse complement strand
ACCGACGGCAACGCAAAAATGTCCAAGAGCCTGGGCAATGCAATCTTCCTTTCCGACGACGCGAAGACGGTGCAGAAAAAGGTCATGTCGATGTACACCGACCCGAACAGGATTTCGGCCGATGTACCCGGCAGGGTCGAGGGCAACCCGGTCTTCCAGTATCACGACGCTTTCAACCCAAACAAGGCGGAAATCGATGACCTGAAGGCGCGCTACCAGGCCGGCAAGGTCGGCGATGTCGAGGTCAAGGAGAAGCTTATTATCGCCTTGAATAACTTCCTTGATCCGATCCGCGAGCGCAGAGCCATTTATGAATCCAAATCCGGCATGGTGGACGAGATCATCTATGACGGTACCATGAAAATGCGCCAGGAAGCCCACGCAACACTGATGGCCGCCAGGAAGGCCATGGGTCTTTCCGCGGTCTGGAACCGGATTTCGCGCAAGGCTGAGGATGCAAGGAAGAAAGAAGCAAAAGCCTGAAGACGCCCCGATCAGGTGACATGGGTACGGGCGTTGCCGTCCAATTCGAGGGATGGGTTCCAGACCCGGGATTTATCGCGCCCTGCCTGCTTGGCGTCATAGAGAGCCAGGTCGGTCTTTCGGATGAATTCATGGAGCGAATCCTGGGCGCCAGGCACACCCGAAAAGACACCGATGCTGATGGTCGGGCAGGTCGATGTCGCATCGACCTTAATCTGTGGAATGCTCTGCCTCAATCTTTCAGCGACGACAAAAGCTTCTCTCGTGCTCGTATTAGGAAGAATCGTCACGAATTCCTCGCCGCCAAAACGGACAAGATAGTCATTGGTGCGGAGCGAATGGGCGATGCCTTTTGCGATGACCCGCAGTACCTGATCGCCGTAACTGTGCCCATCTCTGTCGTTCACTTCCTTGAAGTGGTCAATATCGATCATGAGCACGCCGATAGGTTGGTCCAGGTCCCTGGCTTTTTCGAAAAGATCCTGCCCCAGCGTTTCCAGCCCATAGCGGTTCGCAACACCGGTCAGTTTGTCAGTCCGAACCTCTTCCTTCACCTGGGTATGCAGCCTCGCATGTTCCACAGCGATGGAAATGTGGTCGGCCACATTGGACGCTATACGGACATGATGCTCGTTGTAGAAATTGGGCTGCGAGCTGTCGAGAGCCAGAAGGCCGACCGCCCTTCCCTCATAGACGAGAGGAATTCCCAGCCAGGATTTGATGAGCGGGGTGTTTTCGACCTGTTTGAACCCCTTGAATTCGTTCTGGACATCATTGCAGATGATGGGCCTGCGTGAAGAAACTGCTCTGGCGGAGGGGTTGTCCATGCCCTTGATGGGAAAGGTAAAACCGTCAACGGCTGATTCGGGATAGCCGTAGCTGCCAACAATGTGAAGGATCCCCTCATCCAGTCCCTGGACTGTCGCACTGTCGAAGGGTATGACTCGATGCAGGTAGCTGATGACCTTGGACATGGTTTCATTGAAATCGAGACTCTGGTTGATGCTGACGAGCAACTCTTTCAGGGATTCAATTTCGACGAGACGCTCGCGGATTTCATCACGTGCGGCGATCAGCTCGGTAATATTGGTATCATGGATTGAATATAATATCGGTTTCTTCTGCTCGTCCCTGCTGATGATCCGGAATGAAAGCTCGAGCCATACGATCCGGCCATCCTTCGAAATGAAGCGGAATTGCCCCTTTTCCTTGTCGGTGGCACCCGAGTCGAGCCTTTCCTTTAATGCCAAAAAGGCTTCTCTGTCCTCAGGGTGGATTAAGGAAATACGATCCTTGCTGAAAAATTCGGCTTTGCCGACACCCAGATTTTGCCATATCGCGCTGAGTATAGCCTGCTCTTCCGGCTGGTTGATCACCGTGAAGCCATTCTCGGACAGGATTCCCCCCGCAGTGGGGTTCAAGAACATGGCGCTGAACAGCTGATATGGCTTTTCGTCCATGCCTATAGTATAAACTTATCATGTCACGCACACAAGCGAAAGCACTGATCCAAGCTTTGCCCGGAATTCTCGAAAAATATCAGGCTGCGCTGATGACGGCGTTGGAAGGCAAAACCGGA
>JAJFUL010000309.1 GCA_021372425.1 Spirochaetaceae bacterium | reverse complement strand
TTCTTGAATATCTGCTCGAATCCAAGGAATTTGAGCGTGGAAAGGCTTACCTTGGGATGGAAGCGGAGGCCGCCCTTGTAAGGGCCGATCGCCGAATTGAACTGGACCCTGTAACCTCTGTTGATATGGTATTCGCCCTTGTCATCAATCCAAGGGACCCTGAACATGATGACTCTTTCGGGTTCCACAATTCGCTCAAGTATTTTCTGAGCCTGATATTTCGGCTCGGCTTCGATAAGGGGAGAAATCGATTCAAGCACTTCTTCGCTAGCCTGCAGGAATTCGCTTTCCCAGGGATAACGGGCACGAAGATCATCAAGTACTTGCTTTATGTAGGAATTCATCATTCCCTCCTTTGAAATTTTCATGCTCGGGCCATGTAGCCTCTGCAAAAATATTCTATACCTGCTTATCAAATCCGGCAAGTTAAATTATAGCGTGAAACGTGGTTTCAAATTTCAAAACATTTATTCCTGGCTTACTGACGGTGAATGCTTTTCAATTGCCGGGTCAGTAAATGTCAGGTGCTACTCTATTTCCGCGGAATCATCGCCTGGCTGGGCCAGCCGTTCTATTCTGATGGACAGAATCCTGTGAGCATCCATCTCCTGTATGATGAAGCTTGCATAGGGCGTTTCCACTTTTTCGTTTTCGGAAGGCACGCGCCCGAACAACTCGAACACGTAGCCTGCGAGGCTGTCAAAATCATCAACGGGAAGAGGAATGCCAAGCCTCTCGCTCACTTCGTCCAGCCGGGCGCGCGCATCGCAGATCCAGACCTGCGGTCCGATCTGGATGATGGCTTCTGTTTCATCATCGAACTCATCCTGGATGTTGCCTACTATTTCCTCGATAATATCTTCGAGGCAGACGATTCCCGAAGTGCCTCCATATTCATCGACAACGATGGCTATATGGACATGTTTCCGCTTGAATTCCCGGAGCAGGCTGTCTATCAACTTGGTTTCGGGAACGAAGAAAGGCTTGCGCATTATTGTCTTGATCGATACAGGCCTGTTTTCGACGAGCGCGGCAAGGACGTCTTTTGCATAGATGACGCCAACGACATCATCCATGGATTCCCTGTAGACTGGAATGCGCGAATGCCCGGATTCAACAAGGATTCGAAAAAGCTCCTCCTTGGGAGCATCGATGGGAAGAAAGAGCGTATCGGTGCGGGCGACCATGACCTCTTTAACCGTCGTATCGGAGAGATGCTCGATGCCCTCGATCATTTCTTCTTGTTCCGAATCCGGGACTCCGCCCTCCATGGGCTTGTCATTTTCCTTCTTTCTGCCAAGCAGCTTGAAGATACTCACTGTATGCGCTCTCCTGAAAGCCGGCCCAGTATCGATTCCTGAAGGGTCAGCATTGGTTGTTGTGGATGGTTGTTTTCATGGTCCATGCCGGAAAGGTGCAGGAGCCCATGGACGATAAGCCTTTTCAACTCGTCATCCCTGGCTACACCGAAATCAGTCGCGTTCCGGGCAAGGGCCGGAATGCTGATGACGATGTCCCCTGCAATGAAGACAGTCCTGCCCTCCTCCGAGATAGAGTCTCCCATCGGGAAAGAGAGGACATCGGTTGGCTCATCCTTGTTCCGGTAACCCCGATTGAGTCCCTGTATGAATTCATCATCACAGAAAAGAAGGGAGACGACCCATTCCTCCTTACCCATCTGCCCAAGCGCTGCAAGCGCAAAATGCGTGGCATTCTCAAGCCAGGCTGGTTCTTCGATGCCGCACCAGTCTGCAGTAACCTTGTTCATGATCCTGATTCCTTCTGGCTGGGATATTCGATCCGCGAATGGAATTGCCCCGCAGTTATCCGCACGAAAACATGGCGGATAGTTTCCAGATCCTTGAGAGTCAGGGGACAGTCGTCCAGTTGTCCCTGCTGAACTTTTTCCATTATCAGCTGCCGTATGAAGGCATCGAGCCGAGGCAGTGAGGGCTTTTTGATGGTGCGGAGCGCGGCTTCCACCGAGTCCGCCAGCATGACAATGCCTGCTTCCTTTGTTGTGGGCGGCGAACCGGGATAACTGAAATCCTCTTCATTTATCGTGGGATCTTCGGTTTTGGCCTTGTCATAGAACCAGGCGATCGTGGAATTGCCGTGGTGCTGTGCGACAATGTCCACTACCGCCTTTGGGAGGCCTAGTTCCTTTCCTTTCTCTACTCCCAGCTTGACATGGCTCCGGATGACCGTAGCAGACAGGCGCGGGTTGATGTCGTCGTGTTTGTTCTGGCCTCGCTGGTTTTCAACGAAATATTCGGGCTGGTCGATCTTGCCAAGATCATGATAGTAGGAACCAACACGCGCAAGGAGGGCGTTTGCGCCAATTTCCTCGGCAGCGGCCTCTGCGAGGTGAGCGACATTGAGCGAGTGGGCATAGGTTCCTGGCGCCAGGGTCATCAGATCTTTCAGGGCAGGTGCATTCACATCAGAGAGCTCCATAAGCCTGAACCGAGTCGGCAGGTTGAATCCCTGCTCCAGCACCGGCAAAATAGCCAGGATCAAGGCCCCACTGACAAAGCCGTTCAAGGCCATGAGCCCTGAAGTCCTTGCAAGTTCGGGAAATGGTATTTCGCTATGCATCAGAAGGATGGCAGCAAGCCCACACTGGACGAGCGCCTGGCCGACCGTAGACTTGGCGAGGCTTAGGCGCGTCTTTGCCGAACTGCTCATGAAACTCATGAAAATGCCTGAAAATACTGTGAAGACGATATAATCGGCGTTCATGTTCGAAGCCGATGCCGAGAGAAGCCCAAGGATGACTGAAAATGCAAATCCGAAATTCTGGCCTCCGATGGCTGAGGCTATCCCGACGAAGAGGGCTGTCGGCACGAAATAGGCTCCTTCGAGGTTGTTGGACCCAAGCGAAGCCCGGTTGGCAAACATGACGATTATGAAGAAGGCTAGCGAGGAATATATGCTGAGAAGGCCCCCATACTGGCTTGATGCACCAAAGCTGTTCTTTTGTCGGGAAAGGAAGAAGAAGCCTACAAAAGCCGCCGTGCAGAGCAGTCCAAGGCCGCTCAGCAGAAGTCCGATATCGGCCCGCGAAACGGCGCTTTTTATGCTCATTATCCTGGCGTAGGTTTCCTCGGTCACCATTTCGCCTTTCTTGACAAGAACCTCATTTTCGCCAACCGCCCTAGTGACTGGCTCGACCTTGCTCCTGACCTTTGCCAGCCGGTTCTGGGACTGCGTTTTGTCGAAAAACGCATTTTCAGTCGCAAAGCCAAGGACGAGCTTCGACACTATTGTGGAAACGGAATTGGCCAGACGCTTCTGGGAAATCTGTTCATTGATCGCCCGGGGAAGATCATCGCGCGTGACCATCGAACCTTGCGGACGCTGCTCGAATTCTGCCTTGTTGTTGATTGTATGCTCAAGCTCGAAGTAATCCTGGTTGAAACTTTCTAGCCCTTCCGAAGGGATCGAGAAAATGCCGATCCCCAGCAGGGAAGAAAGAATGTCTTCCGCATAGACGAGCATCTGCAGCTTGAGGGGACTTCGGGCAAGGGAACTGAGGACGTCGTCCGAAAGCATGCCGGGGAAGCGACTCATGAGCATCAGTACCATAGTCTCGGTCGCCGTGTTCTGGTCAGCCAGTTCCCTGAAGCCATCGGCGAAAGCCTTGAAATCATTGAGGGTCCTCGTGGTTATCGAGGCATCGAGTTTGAAAATGGGTAGGACAAGATGCTCCTCAGTCTCGATGCGGAGCTGGGTTGCGGCTTTATCAACATAGACGACATCTTTCCCTGTAATGATGTCCTTTTCGGCCAGCTTGCCGGGGCTGATGCCATCGAAATTTCTGTTGCTCGCCGTAGATCCGGGCCCTACAAGGAAAAGCATGAGGGCTGCAGCGATGAGGCAGGCAAGCGAGTTCCAAAAATACCTGCTGTCATGGAAAGAGAACTTGGGAAAAAGTCCGGAGACTCTTGCCAGCAAAGGCTTATTCGTTTTCATATGCCTCTATGATCTTCTTGACGAGTGGGCTTCGCACGACATCCCTGGCATCGAGATGACTTATGAATATGTCATCGATGCCGGAGAGTATCTGGATTGCATGGATCAGCCCTGATTCGCTCTTGCGCGGAAGGTCTATCTGCGTTATATCGCCCGTGACTATGGCCTTGGTGTTTTCACCAAGGCGGGTAAGGAACATTTTCATCTGCTCCTTCGTCGTATTCTGGGCTTCGTCCAGGATGACGATGCAGTTGCTCAGGTTTCGACCTCTCATGTAGGCGAGAGGCGCTACCTCTATGGCGCGCGATTCCTCGAGCCTCGAGATGGTATCGAAAGGCAGGAGCAACTCCATGGCATCATAGAGCGGGCGCAGGTAAGGGTTGATCTTCTGCACCAAATCCCCTGGAAGGAATCCGAGATTTTCCCCCGCCTCGACGATCGGCCTCGTGAGAACGAGTTTTCTTCTGCTCTTGCCCATCAGTTCTTTGAGGGCCCAGGACATTGCCAAGAAGGTTTTCCCTGTTCCGGCGGGTCCCACTGATATGACCAAGTCGTGGGTGGCAAGTCCCTTCAGGTAAAGGCTCTGCCCCTTGCTTCGCGGGTATATTTTCGCATAACCGCCCGGTATTTGTACACAGGTTTCCAGGAAATCATCGCAGGTCAGCTCGAATTCGCCATTTCCCGTTCCCCTGCCAGCAGACGGCAATCCCAGCGGCGTCAATTCGGCATGGAGTGCGATGATTAGATCTGGTGTCGCAGGCAGGCCCCCTTCCATTGAGCGTGTCATGGCCTGCACCAGAGAAAGGAACAGTTCCTGTTTCTCCCCGCTTTCCGTGCTGATCGACAGTTCATTCCCAATGCAATGGACTTTTGCCCCCAGCAAGTCCGAGATGACCGCCAGGTTATAGTCGTTTGCACCACAGAGTTCTGCAAGAAGCTCGGTATCGTCCAGTACTATACTCTCCACTTCCGATTCCACTCCTGCGCTTCAAAGCGCCATGTAATACATCAGATTCACTCCGAGAAGCTGCCTTCGTCGTAGGCGATGGACGACTTCAGTTCTGGCAGGTCCTTCCATGTAACCAGAATACTGAATGAAAAATCAAGTTGATAGTAGGGCCTCCCGCTGTCGGGTGTCACAAGAATCGGATCCATCCCGAGCTTCGCCTCCAGATTCCAGTCGTGAAGGTCCTGAGAAAGGGAAAGTCCAAGGCTCTTCAGCTTGAACAGGCCCTTTTTCAACCTACTCGTGTCCCAGATGGCCAGGGAATCTGCCAGATCCTCGAATATGCTCTTGTAATAGTCGTTTGGGTTGAATTCTTCGCTGGAGGGAAAGATTCCGGGCCAGTATCGCCACGCAGCCTTGTTCAGAGACTGGCTTGTGAAGCTCAAGGATGTGCCTTGCCTGCTGGTCAAAGAGAGATCAAAGCTGGCCCCCATCGATGATTCGGTAAACTTGATGAAATTCTGAGTGTATTCGAGCGTGCTGCTGGCTTTGAATTCCAGCGACGATCCTCCGCTTCCCCTCTGGCCGCTATTTTCGCCTCCAAAGGAATATGAGGGAGAAAGGGAAAATGCCATCTGGTAAGGCCGGAAGTATTCCGTTCCATCAAGCACCCAGGTATTGTCTTCGTACGCATAGCCTTTTGCGTACTTGGCCGTGAATCCAGCTTTGGCCCACTTGTAGCTGAGGGTTGTGCTGCTGAGCGAGGCTGTGGAATTGTCGATGTCCCATGAGAATTCCGAATTGAGCGAAGGGAGTTCCCCTCCCCCGACAACAATGCCAGCCGATAGTAGGGAATCATCGTCATCATCATCGTCATCATCAGACTCAATGATGGCCTTTAGCTTCCCCTGAAACCATTTATTCCCAATATTGTAACTTGCGGTGTATTCCCCCGCCAAAGGAGCTATGGTGGTGGAAAAGGACAAGGTTTGATGCACGCTGTTTTTGGGGGCAAAGTCGAAGCTTGCAGTGAGCGAGTGACCCGTGATTGTATCTGAATTCCATCCTATCCATGTTGAGTCGTAGATAGGTTCAGCATCCACTCCTGTGCCGTTGAGGCCCTCGTAGGCATATTGGAAAACTGTGCCGTTCAACGCGTACACGAGAGATGAATTGCCAAAAATCGATTCCCTCGAGAATGGAGACAAGGTAAGCGAGTTCGTGGCCTTGATCGTGGAAAGCTTGTACTGATAATCAGAAAGCCTGTATGGGTGAACCGTTTCGGGATCTGTTCTCTCGTCATACAGGTATGGCCTTGTCTGATCCTGTGATGAGACTTCCAAAGAGTTCGAGACGACAAAGAGATCATCTGCGATATTGAGATCGGATTGGAGACGTCCGGCTGCTTTCCAGGCCACCAGAAAGTAATACAGCGACCCATCTATATCCTCTGGGCTCAGCCAGTTTGCAGAATAGTACTTGTCCTCCAGGTCGAGGGAAGCGTTCGATGTCCAACCGAGCCTGTAATTCAGACTGGAATAGTTCCTGCCCTCGACGACCGAATCGACCGACTCCTCTTTTCCCCTGTCATAGCTCGCTATAACGCCATTCGCGCTCATGGCCGTGTCAAGAAATTTCAGGTTGTCTGGATAGAAGAATGAACGCTGCGGATCGACAGCGAGGATGCGCTTTTCATCGGAGCTCAGACCGCTTGTCGATTGCGACTTGGACTTCCAGAGCATTTGCGCATTGAGGCGCGAAACCTGGAAAGAAGAGAGCAACGCACCCGAATTCTCCTGCGGCACCTTGAACAAAAGGGAGGACTTCAGGCTTTCATTCATTGAGGAACGGGCACTGATAGTAGTTGTCGTGTTCTGTGTCTGAATGGCGGACAGCATGGTCCCCGGCTCGGTCCGCTGGTAGAAATCCTGTTCGAAGTAGGGATCGGAGTAAAGAGGCGCATCGATGGCAAGGCTCAGCTTGCCCCAGTCCTTTTTCAGTTGATACTGGTAATTCAGTGTCCCGCCGAAGCGGAAGGGAAGGTCGAAACCAAGGAAATTAGAGGAATTCCAGATCGAGGCATAGTCGTTGACAGAATCAAAGGGGGAATAAGCCCCTGTCGATTCATAGAATATGGAGCGGCTTAGCCCGATCCCCACCTGAAAACTGAGGGAATTGCTCGAGGAAAAAGGAAACTCGCCTTTCATCCCTATATAAGCACCCAGGGATGAATAGGCGTCAGCCATCAATTTCAGCGTGTTTTCGCTAGAGGCGGTAGAGCTGCCCTGCTGCGGTGAATCATCGAAAATCCTGCGCCTGATGAACACTCCTTTGGTTTCTGCCGGGCCACTGTTGCTCGTGCTCATAAAGCTCATACTCTTGGAGCTTTGATCATCGCTTTTCCTGCTTCCCAAGAAATAAGTCGTGGTTTGTACAAAAGCGCCCTCCCTGGACCGATAACCCATCACGGGATGGAAGACCAGTTCATCGGAGGGATAGTAGATGAATGGCAACCAGAGAACGGGCACTGCACCGATGTAGAGGGTCGCACCCGAAAAGGCCCAGTCGCCATTCTCGAAAAGCCATACTTTCCTGGCACTTAGGTGGTAATGAGGGGAAGGCTCATCGCAGGCGGTTATCCGGCCGGCCTCCATGATCATTATGTCGTTTGCCCTTTTCAACAAGGTCCCAAAGTGGAGTATGACAGTCCTATCCATCCCTGAGGAGGGTTCGAGATTGTATACACCATCGATGAAAAAGCCGGAGTAGTCATCCAAATCCACGATAAGGGAATCGCCTGAGAAGGAATCGTTTCGCTCATTGCCCTGCCTGATATAGGTAATGTTCCCTTCGGCCTGGATGATGTTCTTTTCACGATCGAAGATGATTTCGTCCCCGCTGATGCGGTGCACAAAATCATCGCTGGTTTTTGCGGATATCGTCAGGGGGCCTTTGATGCGGATCAGTTTTTCCGAGCTTTCCTGCAGGCTGATGTATTCAAGTGCCGATGCACCTTCGATCGTGACGACAGTCTCGCCTTTTGGCGAAGGGGGCGGCTCGATCCC
>JAJFUL010000300.1 GCA_021372425.1 Spirochaetaceae bacterium | reverse complement strand
GCCGTAGCAGGTGCGGAGCGCGACCAGTTCTTTAGGCTTTGGGGCTTCATAGAGGCGGGCATAGGCCTCGTGGGCTGCGTCGAGGTTCGCGTCGAGCTGGCCTGGCGCCTCGAATTCTTCACCGCAGGTCATGCAGCGAGAGAATCTGCCGGTGAAAGGTACTTCCCTGCCGTGTATCGTCACCTTCTCCTCGCGTTCGACAATGTCGACGTCACGGATTGTGCCGCAACGGGGGCACGGTAGTTGTATGCTCATATATTCCCCTCATCATGAAACGACATTACCACACCGGCATCGCCATCGATATCAGCCCAAATCTTCAATTTGATGTACAAAAGGATGCTATCCTGTGGTGGAGCTTGGCGTCGGTATGGATAAAAGAAAACCATGACATCTCCACCAGACCCATCATCGTCTGGCTCCGGTTCTTGATGGTAGTGCTCAGGCTTAAGTTTTGCGACGATGTCATATACATCTTCTTCGTGCAGCCCTTCTTCCAGCATGAATTCCATGGTTTTGCGCCACTTACGCGGTTTGAATACAAGCTTTTTGTCTGCTAGAAGTGGTTTTAGGCGTAAAAGAAAAAGCGGAGCCGCCAAAAGCCTGTCCATCAAATATACTCCAAATTTTGGTATTGCGCAATACCAATTGTTTTTAAAAATTTTCTTTACTGTTCGACAAGCGCGACTCAGCCCATTGAGTAAACAGATATATTTTCTCTCTGCGTTTTCAGAATGGCACTACACACCTCCGTCGTCAATGCCTTCGTCTCCGCGCCGCCACCGGTATCACTTCAACCTGCGCTCCTATTGACCAATTAGTTAATTATCTTAATAATAAACAACAAAAACAATGAAGGTGCTTTATGAAATCGAACAATAATGATACCGCGCTCGCAAAAACGGTCGACAGTGTCATGGAGACTTTGCCCGCAGTCTGGGATTGTATCCGGAGCAATTTGCGGTCTGCCGCCACCAAAAAGTTCGGCATAAGCCTGGAACAATTTCACACATTGCGGCATATCCGCCACGGCTGCTCCTCCGTCAAGGACTTGGCCGAAACCCGACAGATAAGCAGGCCAGCTATCAGTCAGGCTGTGGAGGTGCTGGTGCAGAAGGGCCTCGTGACGCGGACCCGGGAAACGGAGGATCGGCGCTGTGTCAAGCTCGCGCTGACTCCTTACGCCAGGCGGGTGCTCGACGAGAATTTCGAGGAAAACTGTGCCTGGATGGCGGAGCGAATGGCCAACCTCGACGGCGAACAGCTTGGCATCGTCCAGAAGGCGATGGAGATACTAAAGACTACGTTCCTTCCCGAGAGCGGGCGCGGATCGTCGCCCGGGACGACTCCTGCCGCGGCACCCAAAGCCGGGGCGTCCCGATGAACGAATTCCGCAAGCTGCTTCATTTCGCCAGGCCTTACAAAAAACAAGCTGTCTTCTCGATGGTCATGTTGGTGGCGATGGTCGTCTTCGACCTTTCGATTCCGCGATTCATCCAGCGCCTTATAGACGAGGGCGTAAAGCCGCAAAACATGTCGGTTGTGCTCAAAACCTCTGGCATGATGCTCGCGGCTTCCCTCCTGAGCATGGTCGCCGCGATACTCAACAGCAACTCGTCCATCAAGGTGGGC
>JAJFUL010000298.1 GCA_021372425.1 Spirochaetaceae bacterium | reverse complement strand
GGGAGAACCTGGAGCTGATCGCGGGAATCTACGGCAGTGACAGTAGAGCCGCACGGGAAAAGGCGACCAGGATGATCGAAGAGCTCGATCTTTCCGACGTCGAACGGCAGAAGGCAAAGACCCTTTCGGGCGGCTGGCAGCGCCGTTTGAGCATTGCCATGGCGATGATATCGGAGCCGCAAGTCCTTTTCCTCCACGAGCCGACACTTGGACTCGACGTTCTTGCAAGACGTGAACTATGGTCCGTCATCGAACACCTGAGAGGGAAGGTCACGATCATCCTGACCACTCATTACATGGATGAAGCGGAGGCCCTGTGGACCGCATCGGCGTTATGGCTCGGGGTGAGCTGAAAGCACTCGGAACGGTGGCAGAGCTGATTGCCAGAACGGGAGCCAGGACGTTCAAGGACGCCTTCGTCGCGCTTGCGACGGATTCGGAGGCGAGTGCATGAGACTTCTGGCATTCGTTTCGCGCAACCGCAAGGAACTCCTCAGAGACCCGTGGAACCTGGCCTTCGGGATCGGCTTCCCCCTGGTCCTGCTGCTTCTCCTCTCCGCCATCCAGGCGAACATCCCGGTCAGCCTGTTCACGGTTGAGAAGTTGGCTCCAGGCCTGGCCGTCTTCGGCCTCTCGTTCATTTCGCTGTTCTCCGCCACATTGATCGCCAAAGACCGAACCACCTCATTCCTTATGAGGTTGTTCGCTTCGCCGCTCTCTGCCTCCGATTATATCCTCGGCTATGCGCTGCCACTCCTGCCAATGGCGATCCTGCAGGGTGCCGTGTGCTTTGTCACAGCCTTCTTTCTGGGATTGCCGGTGAACGTGAACGTCCTGCTTGCGCTCGTCGTCCTGGTCCCTCCGGCCATTCTCTATATCGGCATCGGGCTGCTGGCAGGCAGCGTCCTCACCGACACGCAGGTCGGCGGTATCTGCGGCGCGCTGCTGACCAACGTCAGCGCATGGCTGAGTGGGACATGGTTTGACCTGAACCTGGTCGGGGGCGCCTTCAAGAGGATCGCCTATGCCCTTCCATTTGCCCATGCTGTCGACGCAGCCAGGGCAGCCATCGCGGGGGATTACGCGTCGATTCTTTCGCATCTCCGCCAGGCGGGAGGACACGGCCATCATGGGCGCCTCCTTGGGACCTCTCATTATTAAGAATATGCTCGGCCTGCATTGGCCGAGCATATTCTTGCAGCATAGATAACTTTATTTAGTCAGCAGGTTTGAATTTGTCCTTTGTGGAGCCACAAACCGGGCATACCCAGTTGTCTGGAAGGTCTTCAAAAGCTGTACCGGGTTTAATGCCAGCACTTGGATCCCCCTTGGCAGGGTCATAGACATGACCGCATACGCTGCATTTGTATTTTTGCATACCATTCACCTCCCTTCAATGCGAAAAATCAGGCTCCCTTTGTTAATTCAGTGAGCCCTACTGCATCCTCAAGAGCAGAAGCTATATCACGAGGCGCGGCTGCATCACCTATGATATACAATTCGGACACCTTTTCTCTAAGAGAATCATAGAGGCTGTTATTCGCTTCTTTTATTCCGGCAACTACCACAGCATCTATGCCAGTCAATTTTTCTATAGTGTTGAGGTATATATTGAGCAGGGTTGCCTCGCCGTCTTTAAAACCTATCATCACTTTCATTGGATGAAGTATGAGGTTTTCCTTTCCGGCAAGTCTTTTGAAGTTATCCAACAAAATTGGAGCGGTGATATTTTGGCCGTTGAAAAAGCTTGGAGTTACCCAGTGGACTGTTTTATTAGCCTTGACAAACAGTTCTGCAACGCCGGAACCTTCAGTGGTTGAGTCATTGTCAACAA
>JAJFUL010000281.1 GCA_021372425.1 Spirochaetaceae bacterium | reverse complement strand
TCCGTATTGCGAGAGGCTACACGGACAGAAACTACGTCCTTCGCTGTGGGTATAATGGCTGGCATGACTGGTGCGTGGAAAACCATGGCGGTGTGCCAGAGGAAGTCACCGCCCTCACCGAGGAATTCCGGTATGGCGATCTGGGCGATCTTGAAAGCAAGCTGAAGATGCATGAGGGCCAGGTGGCCTGCATTATCGTGACGCCAGTTGGCCATCCGCTTGGGAAGCCTGTGCAGGCGCCGCCTCAGGGATACTTGGAGGGTGTCAGGAGTCTTGCGGATCGCTATGGAGCTATCCTTGTCTTCGATGAAGTCCGGACAGGATTCAGGGTTTCAATGGGTGGAGCACAGGAACGCTATGGCGTCACGCCCGATCTAGCCACCTTTGGCAAGGCTCTTGCAAATGGCTATCCGATAAGTGCAGTCGCAGGGAAAAAGGAATTCATGCAAGTCCTGGAGAAGAAGGTCTTTGTTTCCTCGACGTTCTTCCCGAATAGCCTCGAGATGGTCGCCGCGATGAAGTGTCTAGACATTCTGGAACGCGAGAAGGTGCCCGATGCGATATGGAAGCGCGGCACGGTCTTCCTGGATCGCCTGCGCGGCATCGTTGCGAACTCCGGCGTACCGGCTGTGGTCTCGGGCATTCCACCAATGCCTTTCATCACTTTCGACAAAGCCGAGGGTGACGAGGAAAAGGAGTACAGGGCGAGGAGAGAGTATTTCTATACGCAGACGATACGGCGTGGCCTGTTCATCCAGCCATTCCATCATTGGTATATCGCACATCGTCATACTGACCAGGATCTTGAGTTCGCGTTGGGCGCCATAGCAGAGGCTCTCGAACTGACGGCAGCAAGATTCCCTGTCGCCAAAAGGGGGTGAGTCATGGACGGTAAGATCGTCATCACTTGTGCATGCACGGGCGCCGAAACGACAAAAGCCCAGAATCCTGCATTGCCTGTGACACCCGAGGAAATTGCCGATGCGGCTTGCGAGGCATGGTTGGCCGGAGCTTCGATCTTGCATCTTCATGTTCGCGACGAGAATGGCAATCCCACACAGAGTCCGGCAGTATTCCGGAAGGCGATCGGGCTCATCAGGCGGAAATGCAATATCATCGTGGAAATCACGACAGGCGGGGCGGTGGGCGACACGGCGGAGGAAAGGCTGCGCCCCCTCATCGAAATCGAGCCTGAAATGGCTAGCCTCGACTGTGGCACGGTCAATTTCGGCAATGAATACATCACGAACACCCTGCCGGTCATGCGCCGTTTCGCTGAAGAATTCCGTGCGCGAAAAGTTCGTCCGACGCTGGAATGCTTCGACCTGGGGCATATCTATGCATCCAGGATGCTGGTAAAGGAGGGTCTTCTCATTCCGCCTTATCATTACGGTCTGGTAATGAATGTCCCGGGTGCCGTGCCTTATACGGCAGACAATCTGGAGATATTCAAGCGTGCCTTGCCTGAAGGCGCATATTTTACGGTTATGGGTGTCGGCAAATCTTCACTGCCCGCCCAGTACGGAGCTATTGCGACTAATGGCTGGATACGTGTCGGTTTCGAGGATAATGTGTATTTCTCCAAAGGCGTACTTGCAAAATCGAATGCGGAATTGGTGGAGCGGGCTGCCGGTATAGCCCGTCTTTCTGGCCTGGAAATCGCAACGAGCGACGATGTGCGCTCTATCCTTGATTTAAAAGGATGAAACATGCACGAGTACCTTTCGTACGATTACCATCGGATTCCGCTTTATAAGGATGTTACCCAGGCTGAATGGAATGACTGGCATTGGCAGATGCGGAACAATATCAGGGATGTAGAGACTCTTGCGCGAGTGATTCCTCTGACCGAAAAGGAAAGGGCAGATGTTAATGAGGTGCTCAGGACTTTCCGGATGGCCATCACTCCGTATTATGCATCGCTCATCGATCCTGAGGACGTATCCTGTCCTGTCAGGCTCCAGGCAATTCCGCGCATCCAGGAAACCTGCGTTGATGCTTCCGACCAGGACGACCCGTTGCATGAAGATGTCGATTCCCCAGTGCCCGGCCTCACGCATCGCTACCCAGACCGCGTCCTCCTCCTCGTGACCAACAAGTGTTCCATGAATTGCAGGCATTGCACGCGTCGTAGGCTTGTTGGATTCGAGGATGTGAACATGTCCGACGATAGGATTGACGCAGCGGTCGAATATATAAGGCAGACGCCGATCGTACGGGATGTGCTTATTTCTGGAGGTGACCCCTTTGTCCTTCCCACAGAGAGACTGGAAAGCATAATCGCGAAAGTGCGCGCAATTCCACACGTCGAGGTCATAAGGATCGGAACGAGGACGCCAGTCGTCATGCCGATGAGGATCGATGACGAGCTGGTCTCAATGCTGAAAAAATATCAGCCACTTTATATCAACACGCATTTCAACCACCCGAAGGAAATAACGGCGGAAGCGCGCGAGGCCTGCAGGAAGTTGGCCGATGCGGGTATACCGCTCGGCAATCAGTCTGTCCTTTTGCGCGATGTGAATGATTGCCCCGTGGTCATGAAGAAGCTGGTGCAGAAGCTGCTGACTATCAGAGTGCGGCCATACTATATTTACCAGTGCGACATGTCTCGTGGCATTTCGCATTTCCGCACTTCGGTGGCCAAGGGTATAGAGATCATCGAGAACCTCCGCGGGCACACAAGCGGCTTTGCGGTGCCTACCTATGTCATCGATGCGCCCGGGGGCGGGGGCAAGATACCTATCATGCCCAATTACATTATCAGCTCGAACGAGAGGCGCATTGTCCTGCGCAATTACGAAGGCGTCATCACCACCTACGACGAGCCAGACAGCTATAGTAAGGATTGCAAAGACTGTGACATATGCAAAAAGGAACCGCAGCTGAAGCCGACCTGCGGAGTTGCGCGATTGCTGGATGGCCAGGAGAAAGTACTCGAGCCAAAAAATCTGGCCAGAGTTGTGCGCGGACATCACGAAGAGGCGGTGTGATCGCTGATGCTTCTTGAACCAACGCTCTTCCTGCACGGAGTCAATCTTGTAACTGGGCCGGGAAGCGGCTCAGGAAAGACGACCTTTGCCAAGGCTGCTGCCCTGTCGGTTCATTGTGCGGGACATACACTCGCCCTGGTCTCTGTCGGGCTGGAAGGGATAGAAGGCTTGAGGCAGGGACGCCAAAATGCTGCCGGAAGGACATCGGGCCCACCAAGGGAAGCGCTGAAAACAGAAGGCCAGAGTAAAATGAGTGCCGATGCAGGCGATGTGTTTGTTACTGCTGAGGCTTATCTCGGCTCGAGCCATTGCATGCCGGAAGTTCTGGATCTAGTCCCGGGTTCTTCGGCTGTCGGCAGGCTAGTGATCGCAAGGGCCAGGCGGAGCGGCAATATCGCTTTGGCAGGCCCTGAATGCAATGAGCATCTTGCGTGGATAGTTCGACGTATTAAGGAAGAGGGCTGGGCGGACACGATCATGATTGATGGTGCCCTGAATCGCATAACGCAGGCCGCCTTTCTCCCGGGAGCGCGGCTGTTTTATGCAGTGAGGGCGGACAGGAGCAATTATATAGCCATGACCAGAAAAATGAGATACCTGCTGCATCTGGCCGAGCTTCCACAGTATACAGAGGGCGAAGTCTTCCATGTTGCAGGCCCTCTGACCCAGTACGTACTGGA
>JAJFUL010000280.1 GCA_021372425.1 Spirochaetaceae bacterium | reverse complement strand
TCGAAGTTGCAGGATTGAGCGGTTGCCTCATAGTGGAAATTTCGATTATAGTAGGGCTGGAATATTCAGAACGACAGAAAAGGAAGAACCATGAACATCGCAAAGGATAAGGTCGTCACGATAGATTACAGCCTCCGTGACGAAGCAGGAGAGCTCCTGGATTCCTCAGAAGGCGGCGAGCCGCTTATCTACTTGCATGGCAACGAAAACATAATTCCAGGCCTGGAAAAGTTCCTTGAAGGCAAAACCTCGGGTGATTCAATTTCGTGCACGGTCCTGGCAGCGGAAGCCTATGGCGAGCGCGACGAGAGCCTCGTTTTCAAGGTTGCCCGCAAGGATTTCGGAGACAATGTCGAAGTTGCCCCCGGCATGCAGTTCGAAGCGCATGGCGAAGAGGGAGCCCAGATCGTGACCGTAGTCGATGTGCTCGGCGAAGAAGTCACAATCGATGCAAATCACCCGCTGGCCGGTGAGAACCTGCATTTTGAAGTCAAAGTCGTCGATGTAAGGGATGCCACGGAAGAAGAACTCCAGCACGGCCACGTGCATTCGGAAGGTTGCTGTGATGACGAATGCGACTGTGACGATGAATGCGAGGGCGAAGGTGGTTGCTCGGACGGCTGCTGCAACTGATTGCGGCATGCCCAGGAAGCCCCTTCCCGGGATTGAATGAAATACAGACTTCGATTAAAGCCATTGGACATTGCCGCCATCATTCTCAGCATGATGGCGGTCATTTTTATCTCCACAAAAGTATATTCAAGCCAGGGCGGCAGCCTCTACGTTCACATTACTGGCCAGAACGGCGAATGGATTGAGCCGCTCGACAAAGACAAAGATATCGAGGTGCAGGGTCCACTGGGTTCGACCAAGGTGAGGATCCAGGGAGGCGCTGCCATGATCATCGATTCGCCCTGCAGCAACAAGCTTTGCATAAACATGGGTGCAGTCTCAAGGACCAACCAGTGGATAGCCTGCCTGCCCAACAAGGTGTTCGTCAAAATAGAAGGCCGGACAGCAAGTGAGGGTCAACCTGATGCGACAGCATTCTGAGACAAGCCAGGCCGATCCGGAGCAAGCCGGAACCAGGTTCGCCAACACAGCCGATGTGACCGCGCTGCTCGGCGCCTTCTGCTTCTTCCTCTCATCGATCGAATACATGCTGCCCAAGCCGCTGCCCTTCATGCGGCTTGGAATCGCCAATCTTCCGATCCTGCTGGCGGTGGACATCCTCCCCTTCCCCTGGTATATGCTGCTCGCCATCGTCAAGGTGATCGGTATGAGTCTGATCTCAGGGACCCTCTTTTCCTTTGTCGCGCTTTTCTCTCTGGCCGGAACGATGATCGCAGCCCTTGTCATGTGGAGTGCGCGAAAGCTAGGCGGAAAATACATATCGCAGATCGGCGTATCGGTGCTCGGAGCGATCTCCTCAAACGCAATCCAGATAATACTCGCGAGATATGTGGCCTTTGGCGAGGCTGCCTTGCTGATTGCACCTGTCTTCATTGCGATGGGGCTGTTGACCGGCCTTGCGCTCGGCCTTTTTGCCGAGCACTTCGCCAAGGTGTCCCGATGGTATGCGCTGGCATCCGGAAGGCCGATGGCCGACAAAGAGCCGGTGAACGATATAGCAGAAGGCGAGGCACCGACAGCTGCGCCGCCCCGAGCCAAGGCTGTACCCGAGCGCAAGGCCGCAGCCAAAGCAGCCCGAGGCCGCCGGCGTCTTCGCTTCGAGGCAGCCTTCGTCCCATGGCAGATCGCTTTAGCTGGATTCGTTGTGGCGATCCTCTTCATCATCGAGAAAAATCTCGCAATCAAGATCAGCTTGCTGATATTCTTTATCCTTGCTGCCTATATGGCTGGCAAGCATTTCTCGCTCTGGACGACCCTGGCAGTGTCGGCAGGCATAATCCTGGCCAATCTTTTCGTACCATCGGGGAAAGTGCTTTTCCAGATCGGCCCGCTCTCGATAACGCAATTCGCGCTCACGGACGGCATAATGAAAGCCGTCACTTTTGAAGGTCTCATGTTCCTCTCCAAGGCGAGCATCATGCAGGGTCTCAGGATACCGGGCACGCTCGGCAATATTGTGAGTTCATCCTTCCTTTACTACGACCGGATCATCGAATACAAGGGAAAGATTCATGCCTCGACGCTGAGCAGTGATGTGGATGGAATGATGTTCGCCGTGTGGGAGCACGAAGCGGGCGTCAAAGTTGCCTCGCCGGGGTTCCCTGTCTCCGGCGCTTCGCCTGCCGCACAGGCTGCCTCCGCCACTGCCTCGGTTTCTTCCAGCCCGGGGGACGGTTCCCACAAAAAAGGCAGTCTCGCGCTTGCCATAATCGTCGCAGTCGTCGCCGTCCTGGTCGCTTTCGCCTAGCCTGCCTCCTATCCCGGAGCATAGAAAAGGCCCGCCTCGCGGCAAATGTCGCAAGGCGGGCCTGCCTCCTGAAAGCGCCTTTTCTGAGACGCAAAGTCAATTTATCGGCGC
>JAJFUL010000278.1 GCA_021372425.1 Spirochaetaceae bacterium | reverse complement strand
CCCGTCAAAGGCAATTTTGCATCCTTGCTCATGAAGGTATCAGAGCAGGAGAGCGGTTTCCAGGAGCAGCCTGAACCTGTCGCCCAACCCGTCACCATGCAGTCTGCAGCAGCGCCTGTCGATGAACCCATCCCCGTGCCTCCCGCTGAGCCTGCAGCAGTATCCACCGCTGAGTCCGAGCAGGGCAAAAGGAGAAACCGGGACAGGCAGGAGATGCTGTTTCCTTTCGCGGAACCAGCTGGGCTGAAGAATGTCAAAACCAGAAAAAGGGCTATGACCATTGAGACGGATAACGAGAAAGATGAAGCAGCACCAAGAAAAATGCACGTACCTGCTGCCGGGCTGCTGATACTTATCGTAGATGACAGTGAGGCGAATTGCGAAATCATGGACCATATGCTCGAATTTCGCGGGTATCGGCCCGATCAAGCCTCTTCTGGCGAGCAAGCGCTCGACCTTTGTGCCTCCAAACCCTATGATCTGATCTTCATGGATTGCTTCATGCCTGGTCTTGATGGCTACAGGACGACTCAGATGATCCGCTCCAGGTTTCCTGATCTCAGGAAAAAGATAATAGGAATGAGTGCAAGGCTGGGCGAACAGGAGTTGCAGCGTTGCATCGATGCAGGCATGAACGACTTGCTGGCGAAACCTTTCACACTGAAGGAGCTTGACGCTATCATAGAAAAACATTGCGTCTAGCCACGGGTCTATCCGCAGACCGACAAAATGTGTATTTTCTTCATATGTCTGCAAAATCTCTGATACGGCGCCCTTTTAAGTATTCCTATTTCAGCGCCACGATCTACATAATCGCGATCAATGTCGTCGCATGGCTCGTCAGCCTTCGCTTCCCCATAATCAAGGCCTACATGGCCATGAGCCCGCTTGCGGTCCATTCGGGCTATGTGTGGCAATTTTTTACCTACATGTTTGCCCACAATGATCTCTCTCATTTGCTGGTCAACATGTTGGGGCTCTTCATGTTCGGTACCAGCGTCGAGCGAAGCATGGGAAGCAAGGAATTTCTGTGCTACTACCTGTTCACGGGGGTCATGGCAGGAATAACTTCATATGCGATCTTCGCCCTCACTGGCGCATGGAACACTTTCCTCCTGGGTGCATCAGGGGCGCTTTTCGGTGTTCTTCTCGCTTTCGCGGTGATCAATCCGGACGCAAGAGTCCTTCTATGGGGGATAATCCCGCTACGAGCGAATGTCATGGTGATCGGTTATACGGCCGTCGAAATATTCTCGCAGCTGTTCAGTTATCAACAGTCTGTCGCTCACTTTACCCATCTTGCGGGTTTCGCATGGGCTTGGGTCTATTTCCTGGCCAGATTCGGAATCAATCCTGCGAAACGCCTGGTGCATCGAAGGTAAGAAAATCAATGCGGGTAAGAAAATCAATGCGCCAAAGGCCGCATCGGGCTTACTGACACGACAGCAAAACAGCGCACCCATTTCACGATAATAGCCCACCGTAGCAGGATATTATCGCGAAAAACACCACTATTAAGTTTGCCGGGTCAGTAATCCCGGCACTGCCTGCCTTCTTCGACCCTTTCGTGCATTTCCTCGAGTTCCATCATGAGCCTGTCCACGAGCGCCTGCTTACGGTCATCGCCGGAACGGTACTCTTCCTTGATCCTGGCGCGGTATTCATAACAGTCTTTCATGGGCCCGACAGTGAAGACGACATTGTCTTCGTTCAACAAATCCTCTTCCATCTCCCCTGAAGGATTGATCCTCAGGATGTTTCCATTTATCGCGACAAGGCAGAACTTCGAGAATGTCTTTATATATGATGCAATTTCGCGCACGCCCTGCTTTGACGAAGGATCCCAGGGGCGATATCGGGTTCCCGCAGGAAAGACCAGCACCAGCTTGCCGGTCGTTTTGACGGAATTGAGACACTTCATTGCTGCCCTGTTGATGGAATGGCTTCGTGTGATCTCATGATAAAGCCTATTGGGTTCCTTGAAATTCTTCTTGATTATCTCGAGCGAGCGGCTGGGATAAATGACGATCCGCGTGTATGCCTGGGCAAAGGCGCTGACCATTGGATTGGATTCATTGAGTTTGATGCCGGCGATCGAAACGAGGGCATCGGCAATAGCCCTGCCTTCAGGGCCTTTCTGCCGCAGAAGGTAATGGAAGGCTGGCAGGTCGAAGTTGGAATAATGCTCGAGCAGGAGGAGGCAGGGTTCACCTTCCATGGAAGTCCTGTAAAGTGAATCGAGGTTTTCAAAACCATCAACTCTTGATCCTGGAAGAAGATAATCAGTAAGAACAGTATCAATGGCAGGAAGAAGGGCAGGATTGCCAAGCTGAAAGACATTGCTGTCGGAGACAGGGACCTGTTCACCAATGCCTGACATCATCTTGGATATCAACGGCAAGTATTTTTCCCGAATCGAATTCATTTTCCTCCACCACCAGCCTAAGTTAGACATAAACTATAGGCCCTGGAATGCCAGTTGTCAATTTGGGGCATGAAAATGGACGACGTACCGAAAAGTGCAAAAAGAAGGCCACAACTCCAGGCGCGGTCCTTTTCAATCTATGCTGATATGGCGGATTCCCGATGATGACATCAAACTTCATATTGGCATTCTTTGAGCAATAGAGCGATCTTCGGGACAGCAGGGCGGTGAGCTCCGTAATGGCTATGCCATAGAGATGATCCCTGAATATATGATTGAGACGTTCCTGTGGGCCAGGAATCTCGTTTTCAAGGCCAACCATGAGGGGCGTTTCGCAATTTCACGAAGGAACACACCCGATTTGCACGCCGGATCAAGAAGCGCCGCGTTTTTATCCTGCCACAGCTTCTTCGGCAATACGTCCAGCATCGTGTTTGCCAGCTATGGAGGAGTGAATACCTCATCATTGCTCAAATTTGCAGGGCAACTCAGAACATCAGGATTATAGCTACGGCTACTGAGCATCTTGCACCTTCAAAAAATGAACTAACGAGTATTCTTTCTCAGGCGTGGGAATAAACGCATCTTCGCTGAAGTCGGAAAAGAGAGGCAATTCCTTCACGGCGCCGGTATCGAGGAGGCTATGGAAAGTGAAATCAGTTCGCTTAAGCATAGTGCCGTTTACCGGTGACCATCCTGAAAACACAATCGGCATGCGCCTGTTCCCTAGCTACAATCTTATTCGTTCTTTCTTGCGACTCGAGAAGAATGATTCTGCCACCGCATTGTCATAGCAGTTGCCGTAGCAGTTGCCTCTTCGACTCAGGCTCTGTTCGATAGGGTGGTCTCTGCAAAAGCGAAACCATGCATCACTATTGAAATGCGAGCCTTGGTCAGCATGGAGAACGACATTCTGCTTTGGCCTTCACCTCCACAAGGCGCCAAGAAGCGCCGCGCGTACGAGATCGGTCGCCATTATTGCATTCATGGCCTAAGCCAACGACGCGGCGCGAATACAAAACGATCACGACAGCACGCTACAACCAGCCTTCTGAAGTGGCACTGTAGGCTATATCCGTCATCCCCACCCCATCGGGTTCGGAAGTCGTAAACTCCTGGCAAAGGCGATTCGGTGTCACCAGTGAGGGCCTCGTATATCGTATATCGATACCGCGGCTTTTTTAGAATGTTTCGCTCTTCCTGGTCTCGCAACTCTTCTACCGTCTCAAAGTGCTTGCTTTGGCTAGAAGCACAGCCAAAGCTGGCGGACCCAGGTGTTGCCGATACGTCGAGCCTGCTGGCTACTTCTTTTGGTGGATAGCCGCCTTCGACTACTCGTTTGGCCGCCCCTTCCTTGAACTCTTGGCTGAATTATGGAAGGCCCCACCGACACCTCCTTTACTACACTGTGTAGCAGAAAAATGTCTACAATTCGGGGGGAATTCAATACTTCAGGAGTGAATAAAAGGGACAAAGGAGGGCTTCTTCGAGCGTTTTCCAGAACGTTAGTGCTAAAATTTGGGTTGAGATACCAATGGCCTTGGCATGTTTGTTCACATCACCAAAAAACAATCTGAAGGCAGAATAGACTAGGATTCATTGGGATTGGGTGCGCCGAACTTTGCTTGCCACGACGCAAGGGTCTCTTTCTGCAGTACAAATACGCCGGCATTGCCGCCACTAGTGTTGATGGCCACTCCGCCAAACCCTTGCCGGGGTTGTCGGGGCGACAAAATGTAGTCCTTGAGTTGTTGCAGGGCTTTGTCTCGGTTGGCGAACCTGTAGGTGATATGTTCCCTCCCAAACTTGTCCACTTTGATGTCTATTCCATCTATGCACACATAGGGTCCAGTTCTTAGGAGCTCT
>JAJFUL010000239.1 GCA_021372425.1 Spirochaetaceae bacterium | reverse complement strand
ATTTCTGAATCACAAATCACTTACGTCTCTTGTCGACGGCATGATACAGACCATGGATATCAAGACGCCGTCCAAGATGCAGCTTATGCGCTATCTCTCGGGCGGCAACCAGCAGAAGGTCGTTCTGTCCAAATGGTTTCTGCGCAACTGCAAGGTCTATATCTTCGATGAACCGACCAGGGGCATCGATGTCGGCGCGAAAGCCGAGATCTACAAACTGATGCAGAAATTGGCAAAAGATGGTGCGGCCGTCATCATGGTATCATCGGAATTGCCCGAAATAATGAATGTGAGCGACCGGATCGAGGTGGTCTTCAATGGAGAGATTGTCAAGGAATTCCGCAGGGAAGAGGCGAACAGCGAAACCGTTATGGAATACGCTCTTGGACTCCATGCGGAGGGGAAGCCGAGCCTGGCAGCACAAGGAGCATAGGAAATGAAGAGCAAAATCGCGGATACGCTTAAAAACTACGGAATCATTCTTGCATTCGTCATCATCTGTGTTGGCATTGCGGTAATGTCGCCTGTCTTCCTAACCAAAAACAACATAATCAACGTTATACGGCAGACCTCCATTTACGGGATAATGGCCGTCGGCATGACCTTCGTCATACTGACAGGCGGCATCGACCTTTCGGCTGGCTCGATCCTGGCTCTCGCCGGCGCAATATGCGCAGGCCTGCTCAAGGGTGGAAGCCCCATCTTCGTCGCCATTGTCGCGGCGCTCGGTATCGGAATCGCCTGCGGTCTCGTCAATGGGCTTTTCATCACCAAGGCGAAAATTCCTCCCTTCGTCGTGACCCTCGGGATGACCAACATCGCGCGCGGGCTGACGCTGATCTATACGAAAGGCTACCCGATTTCCGGCTTTTCGCCTGAATTCAGGGCCATCGGCGGTGGCTATATCCTCGGGATTCCAATTCCGATCATCATCTTCCTCGGCATCGTCCTTATTGCCTATGTCGTGCTCAGCCAGACAAAATTGGGTCGCTATACCTACGCGATCGGCGGCAACGAGGAAACCGTCAAGCTATCCGGCGTCAACTCGAGCTTCTACAAGACACTCGTCTACGTAATCTCGGGAGTGGCATGTGCCATCAGCGCGCTGATTCTCACCGCGCGGCTCAATTCCGCCGAGCCTATCGCCGGGACCGGCTATGAGACGGATGTCATCGCGGCGGTCTGCATAGGTGGCGCCAGCATGAATGGCGGGCGTGGAAGCGTCTGGGGCAGCCTCCTGGGCGCCCTGCTTATTGGCGTCCTTAACAACGGCATGAACCTGCTCGGTGTATCTCCCTATTTCCAGCAAGTCGTGAAAGGCCTCATCATCATCTGCGCAGTGTGGCTGGACAAGATGAAGAGCGCCAAGGATTAGCCCGTTGAATGGGCTTGGCATGCTCGCCATTGATCTTGGTGCAAGTAATGGCAGGGCAATTCTTGGCAGATTTGATGGTTCCAGGCTCGAACTTGAGGAGATCCATCGCTTTGCCAATGAACCGGTGAAGGTCGCAGGGCACCTGTTCTGGGACATTCTCCGGCTTTACCACGAGATAGGCACCAGCGTCAGCATCCTGACCTCGAGAAAGGCCGATGGTCTCGACTCCCTGGGAATAGACTCCTGGGGAGTGGACTATGGCCTGCTCGATTCCAGGGGTCTGCTTCTGGGGAACCCTTACCATTACAGGGATGCCAGGACGGAGCATGAGTCCGACCGGGCTTTCGGACTGGTCCCTAAACGCGACATTTACTTTGAGACCGGAATTTCTTTCGAAAAATTCAACACGCTATTCCAGTTACTGGCCGAAAACGAAAGCGGTGACGCGCTCGAAAGGGCGGAATCGCTGCTTTTTATGCCTGACCTGCTCGCCTATTTCCTGACGGGCGAAAAAGGAACTGACTCCACGCTCGCCTCGACCTCCCAGCTCGTTGATGCGAGAAAGCAGTGCTGGAGTTCCTCCTTGCTGTCGGCACTGCATATACCGGCCCAAATCATGCCGGCCATCGCCGCGCCTGGCTCGCCCAAGGGGCGAATCAGCGGGAATGCCGGAGAGGGGCTCGGCATCGCAGGCCTCCCTGTGATCACCGTCTCGGGCCATGATACGGCATCCGCACTGGCTGCAGTGCCCTCGCGTGGCGCCGACACGGCGTTCATAAGCAGTGGAACCTGGTCACTCATGGGTGTCGAAGTTGAAAAGCCGATAATCACCGAGCAGACATTCACACTTAACTACTCGAACGAAAAATGTTTTGGCGGCTATAGTCTGCTCAGAAACATTATGGGCGCTTGGCTGATTCAGGAATGTAAGAGGAAATGGGAAGATGAGGAAGGCCGCAGCATCAGCTATGACGAGCTGAACGAGGCCGCCCGGCAAAGCCAGCCGCTAAGCTCTTTCATCGATCCCAACAGCAGCATGTTTTACCTTCCTGGTGATATGCCAGAGAAGGCGGCCGAGTACTGCCGGCTGACAGGACAAAAAATTCCCCGGACGAAAGGCGAAATCACGCGATGTATCTACGAGAGTCTCGCGCTGAAATACCGACAATCCTTCACTGAGCTGGAGTCGATACTGGGCAGGCGGCTTTCCGCCTTGCATATCATCGGGGGAGGGGCGAATAATGTCATGCTCAACCAGTTCACCGCGAACGCCATCGGGAAGCCTGTCATCAGCGGGCCCGTCGAGGCCACGGCGATCGGCAACATTCTGGTGCAGGCCATTGCGCTGGGAGAACTCGGCGGCCTTTCGCAGCTGCGCGAAGTCGTGCGGAATTCCTTTACGGCAACGACCTTCGTTCCTGGAGAACCGGAACTATGGGAAGAAGCGTATAATAGATTTATCATGATCACTGAAAAAGGGAGTATACCATGATGTCACAGGAAAAACTCATCGACCGGAATTTCGAGAATGCAAAAGAGATCTATGCAGCATATGGTGTCGATGTCGAAAAAGTGATGGGAAAATTCGACAGCATTCCCTTATCGATCCCTTGCTGGCAGGGCGACGATATCGGAGGTTTCGAGCGTCAGGGCGGCGGTGCATCGGGTGGCATTCTGGTCACCGGGAATTATCCAGGCAAGCCAAGAACAATCGCCGAGTTCCGCCAGGATCTGGAAAAGGCGATGAGTTATATTCCCGGAGCGCTCAAGCTCAACCTGCACTCGACTTATGGCGAGAAGTACGAGCCGGGAGTCGATCGGGACGAATACGCTCCGAGGCATTTCGAAGGCTGGGTGAAATGGGCAAAAGCGCACAAGGTTGGACTGGATTTCAACTGCACGACCTTCGGACACCCAATGGCATCCGGTGACCTCACGATTTCGAGCCCCGATGACAAGGTACGGAAATTCTGGGTCAGGCACATGATCGCCGCGAGGAAGATAGCGAAATACATGGGCGAGCAGATGGGGCAGGTCTGTGTCTACAACACCTGGGTACAGGATGGATTCAAGGACATGCCGGCAGACAGGATGCTCTACCGAAGACTCATGAAAGAATCCTTCGACGAGATTTTTGCGGAGAAAATCTCGACCGACTTGGTCTATGATGCGCTTGAGCCGAAGCTCTTCGCCATCGGCGTGGAAAGCTACACGGTCGGATCCTTGGATTTCTACTTGGGCTATCACGGCTATGCCAGGGCTGCGGGAATCGGGAACACCATAATGAACCTCGACATGGGCCATTACCACCCGACAGAATCCATTGCGGACAAGATTTCCTCCGTCATGCTCTTCTCCGACAAATTCATGGCCCACTTCACGCGTGGCGTCAGATGGGACTCGGATCATGTTGTCATCAACGATGACCAGACCAATGACACGATGCGCGAAATCGTGCGGGCCGGTGTCCTGGATGATGCATTCATCGGTACCGATTATTTTGATGCCACCATCAACAGAGTCGCGGCCTGGACCATCGGCAGCAGGGCGACGAAGCGCGCGCTCCTTGCGGCCATGCTCGAGCCCACCGAACTGCTGAGGCAGGCAGAGCGCGGTGGCGACAAGACGGGCAGGCTGGCCCTCATGGACGAATTCCGGTCTCTGCCGTCCAACGCGGTCTGGGAAAAGTACTGCGGGGACAAGGGAGTGCCGGTCGGATCGTCCTGGCTTACAGATCTCAGGGACTACGAGAAAAATGTCATGTTCAAGCGATAGGCCAGGTACAGGCAGATGATCAGCGACCCTTTGATTTCGCTCGCCATAGACAACTGCTTCGCGTCGAAGCGGTGGACGCGCCCGGAAGACTGGATGCCCCTTATAAGGGATCTGGGAATCAGGCTTGTGGAGGCGAGCGCAGATACCGAGTGCGACCCACTCTACATGGGGCCTGAATACACTCATGACTGGATTGCGGAAGTACGGCGCTGTTCGCAGCGATTCGGCATAGAAATCGCTAATTTGTATTCAGGGCATGGAACCTACGCGACCCTCGGGCTGGCTCATACCGACGAAAGGGTCCGCCTGCGATTCCGTGACCAATGGATCAAGGCCCAGGCCGACACGGCGCGCAGCCTTGGTGCCGGACTCGGCTTCTTCGCCCATGCCATAAACGATGCGTCGCTGCAGAATCCGGCGGAGTATCGCTCTGTCATGCATACGCTAGTGCTGGATCTGGCCGATCTGGCTGATTACGCCCGCAACATAGGGCTTTCTTCGATTGGGCTCGAGCAGATGTATTCGCCCAACCAGCCGCCCTGGACGATCGATGGCGCGAAAGGCTTGCTTCGGAGTGTTTTCGGGATGAAAGCCGCACCTTTCTATCTGACCCTGGATTTGGGACACATGAATGGGCAGCAGTATTTCCATAAGCCCTCCGCAGGGCAGATCTTCGAATGGATAGACAAGAAGGCGGCAGGGAAGTCATGCAAAGGTATATGGCTGGGGCCGAAAAAGGCGGTGGACCTGTTCAGCCTGGCCGTATCGGGCCAGCTCGACAGGGAAACAGCGATTGAAGAAATCCAGCAGCTATGGAATGGCTATGACTACCTTTTTTCTTCGCCGCAGGATGGATCGGTCCACCGGTGGCTGCAGGAGCTGGGCTGTTATTCACCGATCATCCACTTGCAGCAGAGCGACGGCAAGACATCGCCTCACTGGCCCTTCTCGCCCGAGTACAATCAGAAGGGCATCATCAGGGGAGACGAGGTTTTGCACAGCATCGGAAAGGCCTACGAAAGGGAGCCGGAAGCCGGCATGCCGCCGCCCTGCAGTCGGATCGTGCTGACGCTCGAACCTTTCATCGGGACAGCGGGGAACAATTACGAGGCGCTTGAACAGATCGCCCAATCGGTCGCTTATTGGCGGCAGTTTATCCCCCGGGACGGAATGCCGCTCAGCGAAGCCCTGGAGCGATGCGGACAGAAACAAAACAGAGGGAGATGAAAATGCCAGATTACAAGGCTGAACTGATTGGCGTCTTTGGACATCCGGTGAATGAGAACCCGACCGTGGTCATGCAGGAAGCAGCGTTTAGGGAGATGGGCCTGAATTGGCGCTATCTCACCGTGGAAGTCCTGCCTGAGGATCTTGCGGATGCCATGAGGGGTGTGAAGGCCTTTGGCATGCGCGGCATCAACCTCACTATTCCCCACAAGATCGCCGTCATGCAGTATCTGGATACGATTGCGGACGATGCGAGGCTGATCGGCGCGGTCAATACAGTCGTCAACCGGGATGGCTCACTGCATGGAGAGAATACCGATGGCAAAGGCTTCATTACCTCGCTGATCGAGGATGGGAAGGTATCCATCGCCGGGAAGCGGATCATGCTGTTGGGCGCCGGCGGGGCCGCGCGCTCGATCGCTGTGGAGCTGGCGTTGCGCGGCGCCGGGGGAATCACCATCGTCAATAGGGGCAGGGAAAGAGGTGAAGAGCTTGCACAGAATATCGCCGCGCATACGAAATGCAAGACAGGCTATGTTGCATGGGATGGTGTATTGCAGATTCCGGAGACCGTCGATATCCTGATAAATGCCACGTCGATCGGGCTATTCCCGAATATCGACGACAAGCCTTCGGTCGATTATGAAACTATCCGGCCAGGGATGACCGTCTGCGATGTAATCCCGAATCCACCCCGGACTCCCTTCCTGAAGGAGGCGGCCCGGCGCGGCGCCACGACGATCGACGGCCTTGGCATGCTGGTCAATCAGGGGGCGATCGGTTTCAAGCTGTGGACAGGGCTTGACGCGCCGGTCGAAGTCATGAGGGG
>JAJFUL010000227.1 GCA_021372425.1 Spirochaetaceae bacterium | reverse complement strand
GCGGCGTCGGTCTCAAAATTTATGTAGATGGTATCCCTGAAGTATTGTTGCCCAAATTCCTGAAGAAGATAGGTTTTTCCCACCTGCCGGGCGCCATAGAGCAGAAGCGGCATACGGGAAGCACGATCTTTCCATTCGACCAATTTTTGCATCAGGGTTCTTTGCATAGAGCGTGCTCCTCATTGTTCCTAGTATGAGATGGTATGACATATAAGTCAATAAAAATATTAAATTATGATATTTTTCCTAAGTTAAACATCAAATACGGAACATCTGCATCCCGCGCCCCGGTTTCTTGTTCTTTTCTTTTCTCTTTCCTCCAAAAAGGTTTTATCCTGTCCTCCCGTCTAAAAACTCTCTCCAAGATTCCGCAGCATCTCCACGCACTTCACCGGTCCGCAGGCAGTAATCCCGGGGCCAAGCGGATAGGAATCGTCAATGGGACAGAGCACAAAGGCCTGTTCAGGCTGGAGATCCTGCAGCGCCGTATGAAAGCCTCGGGTCAGTTGAGGGGCGCTGGAAGCCTTACATTCGAAGACAAAGCGCCGTGCGCCCTTTTCCAGGACAAGGTCCAACTCCGCTCCGTTGGAAGTTCTGTAATATGAAGCTGTCGCTCCCTGGAACGAAACACAGAGGGTTTCGATACAGAGAGCTTCCCAGCTTGGGCCAAAGACGGGATGTCCCATCAGGTCATTCAGGGTACGAATGCCCAGAAGGGTGTGGCATAGCCCCGTATCTCTGATATACAGCTTGAGAGACTTGATCAGCCTTTTTTTGAGGTTTCCGCTTCATGGAGGCAAAAGGCGAAGCAGCAGTGCTTTCTGCAGGAACTCCAGCCTCGCTCTCACGGTGGGGCCCGAGATCCCGAGCGATGAGCCTAAACTGGTCATATTGAGGATTTGTCCCTGAAGATGTGCGCACATGGTGAGCAACCGCTCTGTCGCTATAGAGGAGGTGCTTAGACCCAGCATGGACAGATCCCGTTCAATGTAGCTCTTCAGGAAAGCCTCACGCCAGCGGTAGCTCGCCGCGTCGCTTTCGGCGCTCCTGTTGACGAGTTCGGGGGACGCGGAGCCGAGGATGCTGACAGCCGGAAAGAGTTTCATGTCGTTGAAGATAGCCGGAGTAAGGGAACGCGCAATATAATCATGCATATCTTAAAAATAGTTTTAGATTTGCATGGACGCAAGCCGGGTCAGAGCATCTGCCAGGGCAGCGCGACGACGCGCTCGTCCAATTGCTGTGGCAGGGGGCAACGGCAGACAATATACGCCTTTTTTGCCGCCCCATTGGATTCGTCCATGAAGGTGACCAAATGTCGGGCATCTTTCATGGTGGGATTGCTGGTCCATTTCGCCTCGATGGGAATGAGCTCATTTCCTCGTCGCACGATAAAGTCGATTTCAGCCCCGCCTCTTGTCCGGTAATGGTAGAGCTGGCCTTCTCCTAGGTATGATAGTTTTCTGAAAAGTTCGACCCCTACCCACTGTTCGAAGTAATGTCCAGGATCGAGCCGTATTATCGTTTCATCGAGAGGGGCGCCTGATATCGCGTTTCGTACGCCGAGGTCGAAGAAGTAGAAGCGGCGCGACGACACGACCGCTTTTCGAGGATTGCCGGAATACGAGGGTACCGAAAACCCCACGTACATATCTTCAAGAAGCTGATAATACGCCTGCACGGTCGGGGCGGAAACGCCCACTTCCCTGGACATGCCCTGAAAATTGAGCATTGAGCCGGAGCTCGCGGCCGCCAGCCCCAGGAAATGCAGGAAGGCGGGCCAATGGTGAATGGAGGTTTCCGATCTGATTTCCTCTTCCAGGTGAATTGCCGCGTAAGACTTCAGCACCTCGCGCCTGTCTTCATCGTCAGCAAGGCATGAGATACCGGGAAGGTCTCCGAACGCGAGCCGGTTCTCCAAGCTGCGTGCCGGAAATGGCATTCCAGGCGAGGCGTGTGTTCCAGCCTCATTCGGGAGGGGCAGGGGAGACAGGGTTTGGCCAAGCCATCCGGGGTCATGCTCATATTCCTCATTGATAAGAGGATGAAGTCGGTGAAGTATACTGCGCCCCGGCAGGAGATTGGCGCCTGTGGCCCTCAGTTTTCTGGCGGAGCTGCCGCAGAGTATGAAACGGAAGCTGGTTTTATCGTTGTCATAGATGCTCTGGATGGCGTTGAAGAGTTCCGGGACAGCCTGGACTTCGTCGATGAATATGGGCAGGGGATGGTCGTTTTTGGGTAGACTTCGGCAGATTCTGATGAGCTCCTGAGGATCGGCAAGAAACCGCGACCGCTGCTCGGGCTGCGAAAGGTCGAAGACAAGAGCATCGGGGGGCAACACCTGCTTTATCAGCGTCGATTTCCCCGTCTGCCGGGCGCCAAACATGATATGGACAAAAGGTTTGGCGATGAAATGTTCGAGCCGCTCTTGATACCATCGGGTATAGGTTTGCATACAGGGCAGTATACCACTATTCTTGTCAAAATGAAAGGCAGACTTTTATTTTGCATATCAAAACATAAGTCTGTCTTGTCAAATGAACAGATGTATGCGAACGCACATGCCTGACCTTTTGAATTCAGAGCGTGGTGCTCCATCCCTCGGAGCTTTCGCGCCAGCTTCGGTCGCTTGGGCAGTATGTCCGCACCTACCTTTTGAAGACGTTCGATGGGCTTGATGTTGATCTTCTTGTTGAGCTTGCGCAAGGATATTTTGCCTTCGAGATTAAAAGCTCCGAGAGGAAGGAAGCTGGAACATGACGTGTACGTTCTGGACAGCGCCGCAAATCGTCTGTACGGGCCATCATATGTTTCTTTTGTGCAGACCTATGACCCTTTTGCAAGGCTTGCGCTGGAGAAATGGAGTGCCGCTCTATGTATTGCGAACACGAACCGAGTCAACACGATCGATAGACGTCAGAATGTTACGAATAATAGCGCATGAGTTTTTTCATCAATAGATCTTCAAGATTTCTTCTACTGTCAAGAATAGCATGAATAATAACTGGCGCTTCCGGGTTTATGGTTCCAGCAGGGCATCCTGCCAACCGAGCACGCGCGCATCCGACCGGGTTTGCGACTCCATCCCCCCGTAGGCCAGAATGCGTCGCTCCGGCGGAAGGCCGGCTTCTGTCCCAAAAAACACGAGGTGGCGGAAAAAATCGCCCGGCACCGTCATGCCGGATTTGCATTCCCACGCGCGACCTTCGGAGGTGGCGCCGCCTGTTTTGTCGGATTGGCGTGGGCCGGTCAGGGTTACGACAGGGTAGTGGTTTGCGGCTTCGCGCAGGGCCTTTTCAATGAAACGGGGGACGATTTCCATAGAATCAGTATATCACATTTCGCGATTTCATGCAAAACAATCAATTGATTGATCGATTTGCGTAAAAATCCTCACACCGAGGACACGGGCACTTTTCCCAGGATCTCCGCGATGACGGCCTGCGCTGTGGCGCCCTTCGCGCGCTCTTCATGTTTGAGGATGAGCCTGTGCGTGAGCACCGGCCCCGCGAGTTCCTTCACGTCGTCGGGGATGACGAACTCCCGTCCTCGCACGAACGCGAGGGCCTGCGCGCATTTGATGAGCCCCAGGCTGCCCCGGGGGCTCGCGCCGTAGCGGACCTTGGGATTCGTGCGCGTCGCGCCGACGAGCGCCGCGATGTACTCGCGCACCGGCGCCGCGACGGTAATCCCGCCCCGCTTCTTCTGCAGCTCGACGATGCGCTCGGGGCTCGTCACGGGCGCAAGCTCGACGAGGGGGTCGTCCATCAGAAAACGGTCCAGAATCAAAAGCTCCTCGTCCCTGTCGGGATAGCCGAGGTCGATCTTCATGAGGAAGCGGTCGAGCTGGGCCTCGGGCAGGGGAAAGGTGCCGTCCATCTCGATGGGGTTGATGTTGATCTTCTTGTTGAGCTTGCGCAAGGATATTTTGCCTTCGTGATTAAAAGCTCCGAGAGGAAGGAAGCTGGAACATGACGTGTACGTTCTGGACAGCGCCGCAAATCGTCTGTACGGGCCATCATATGTTTCTTTTGTGC
>JAJFUL010000219.1 GCA_021372425.1 Spirochaetaceae bacterium | reverse complement strand
GGGGATTATTGCAAGCCAGCCATTGAGTGCGGGAGGATCAGTCGATGCGAAAGCCTTGCGTAAATCAGCTGCCTTTATGGAATTTGCCATTAGAAGGCGAATACCTCTGCTCGTATTACAGGATTTGCCCGGCTTCCTGATTGGAACAGCGGTCGAAAAAGATGGGATGCTGGCTGCCGTCGCCAACCATGCAAGAGTACTTGACGCCGTGGATGTTCCGATGATCACGGTCATCATGAGGAAAGCTTACGGAGCGGCTTACTACTTCCTCGGAATGGGCGCTTCGGGCGCACAGTTTGTTGCAGCATGGTCAAATGCAGAAATTAGCTTCATATCCCCCGACATGGGTGCCGCAATACTCACAAAGCACGTTGAACATGAAAGAAAATCGGAAGCAAGGAGGAAAACGGCTCAGGACCTGAGCAAGGGTGCTTCAATCTGGGATGCAGCCTATGAACACTGGCTTGATGCTGTAATTGCTCCCGAAGAGACCAGGAGAATAGTATGTCAGGCTATCAGTTATATCGGAGGCGAAACCTCCCCGGCCATTTAAATCGTTGGTGTGATCTCGGGAACTTGGGCGAGGCGCTTGCTGCATGAAAATAGATATAATCATTTTAAGAGGGGGTATGGCATGAATTTTGAGTTTACAGAGGTCCAGAAGGATATCCAGACGGCAGCACGCGAATTTGCAGAAAAGGAATTTCCCGAAGTTGCAAGAGAATGTGATGAAAGGGAAGAGTTTCCTGAGAAGCTCTGGAAGAAGGCTTGTGGACTTGATTTCATAGGTGTTTTCATTAAAGAGGAGTATGGAGGAGCGGGGCTTGGTTTCACAGAAGCCGCTATCCTGATGGAGGAGTTCTGGCGCGTCGATCCAGGCTGCGGCAACATACTTCTTACCGCCTTCGGTGCCGAAATCCTGCAGGAATTCGCGACAGAGGCCCAAAAGAAGATGTATCTTCCTCTCATAAGGCCCGGAAAAGCCATTATGGGTTGCGGTATCACCGAGCCGGGCGCAGGAAGTGACGTATTCCTGGCTGCAACCAGCGCGGTAAAAGATGGTGACGAATACGTTATCAATGGAACCAAGACGTTTATTACCAACGGTACTATCGCTGACTACATTCTTGTTTTCTGCGTGACCGATCCTGAGACGAAAGACCGATTGAAGAGGCATAGCTTTATTCTGGTCGAAACCGATAGACCAGGGTTTGAGGCAACAAAAATTAAAGGAAAAATGGGGATTAGGGCTTCCGATACGGCAGAACTCTCCTTTAGTAATGTACGAGTGCCCAAGAGAAACCTTGTTGGGGAACTCGAGGGTGACGGTTTCAAGCAGGTGATGCATCTATTCAACCTTAACCGCATCCTTGCCTCTGCTCAGGGGATAGGGGCTGCGCAAGGGGCCTTCGACAAAGCCGTAAAGCATATTACAAAGCGAATTCAGTTTGGGAAGTCCATTAGCTCTTTTCAGGGAGTGCAGTTTATGATTGCAGAAATGGCCGCCAAAATTGAAGTGGGACGGAATATGCTCCATAAGGCCTGTTGGCTTATTGACCAGGGCATCTTTGACCCCAAAGCCATAAGCATCGCGAAGCTTTTTGCGGGGGAAACAGCAATAAGCGTCGTCAATGATGCCGTCCAGCTGCATGGAGGATATGGATATATAGCCGACTATGGTGTAGAGCATTTCTACAGGGACGCTAAAATCGTTGAAATTTATGAGGGAACAAGAGAGATAGAAAAAGTGACAATAGCCCGGGAGGTTCTAGGAAGGTAAGAGCGTTGGTCAATCCACTCATTGGCGAGGTTCACGTCTACGGTGGTTGCGAGAGGGAAGAAAATGACTCATGTTCTCATTGTTTACAATGATCAACCCGTTGAAAAATTGAAAAGGCGATTGGCGGCCCGTGGAATGAATGTCACGGTCACATCATGCGACGAGGATGTAATTTTCCTCATAGAAAGGGAGTCCTTTGACGTAGCAGTACTTGACACAAGACTTTCCGATCCCAAAGGCGCTGACCTTTTAGCGAAGCTGAAGCGGTCAAAACCGACGCTCGAAGTGATTGTATATACTAATTATGTGACGGTGCATTCCGCAGTTGAATGTATGAAACAAGGGGCATATGACGTTATAGTCAAACCATGCAGTTCCGAGAAACTGATTGATGCTATCTGCAATGCTCACGAAAATAAGAGGCGCATGGAACGCGGAATACGGCCTATCTTGGAGAAATGTCCGGGGTCGGGCCATGCAGCCAGCCGTTTGATCGGTGGTAGCGAGGGAATGAGAAAGGCCAGAGAATTCGTAGAGCTGGTCGCCCCTTCCCGGGCACCAGTACTTGTCCTTGGCGAGACGGGCACCGGTAAAGAGCTTGTCGCTCGGGCAATCCATACCCAAAGCCCATGGCGCGAAGCTCCTCTTGTGATAGTGAATGCAAGCGTTCTTCAGGAGAACATCCTTGAAAGCGAACTCTTCGGGTACAAAAAGGGGGCTTTTACCGATGCACGCTCAGATAAGAAAGGACTGCTTGAGGTAGCTAACAATGGGACCTGCTTTATCGACGAAGTAGGAGACATGGGACTGAACGTACAAGCGAAGGTCTTACGGGTCTTCGAGACAGGTATTTTCATGAAGCTGGGCGATACGCGAGAGACGAAGGTAGATATCCGGTTCATATTTGCTACCAACAAAGATCTGGCGTCCTCTGTAGGAAACGGCAGTTTCCGCAAGGATCTGTTCTATCGAATCAATACATTCCCGATCGTGCTCCTTCCGCTCAGGGAGAGACGGGAAGATATCGCTCTTTTGTCAAACTATTTTTTGAAACAGTTTTGCCAGGAAGAAAAACGCCTGTCAGAGAAGGTGGTAGAACTCTTGATTGCCTATGACTGGCCGGGCAACGTGAGAGAGCTTGCAAATGTCATCCAAAGATCAACACTGGTCAGCGGTGCCCGCAAGACGATAATTCCGAACGATCTTCCAGAAAATATTATTCATGCGATCACATCAAGATCAACTCAAGAGGAGCCCGAACCCATGGGGGAAATGAGTCTGGCCAAGGGCAAAAGGGAACTTGTTGCCAAGATAATAGATTTTGCTGAAGGCAATAAGACGAAAGCCGCACGCCTTCTGAGAGTGAGCCGGACTACTCTTTATCGTAACCTTGCGTTTAGAGGTGACTAGTGTTGTGGCCAAAAGGCCGCCGCGGTGAATTGACTGGATGAATTATTCCAGTGGTCGGGGATGAAGATCAGGAAGGAAATATTGCGACAAGGCCATATCGGGAGACGGATTCGGTCATGCCTGTTTGATCACGGTTATGGATTTCGGGGGGCTTTATTGACGACCAGCGCGG
>JAJFUL010000193.1 GCA_021372425.1 Spirochaetaceae bacterium | reverse complement strand
TTCTTGTGGTAGATGATGATGAATCGCTGCTTGGCTTTCTGGCCACCATGCTGGGCAAGGCAGGCGCCGAAGTGTCTTCGGCCCTCAATGGAGGAGAAGCTCTACTCAAGGCCGAAAGTGTTCCCTTTGACATCTGTGTGATAGACATCAACCTGCCAGGCATAAATGGCATCAGCCTGTATGAGCGGCTTTCCGTCCAGCACAAGCAGAGATGTGTCTTCATTACCGGTCGCCTCGATGTCGAGGTCCAGGTTCCGCAAGGCATTCCGTTGCTGCAGAAACCTTTTACGCCCCAGGCTTTGATCAATGCCATAAAGGGACAGCTCGCTTCGGTCATCTGATCGATCTGATCGATTAGTATCAATCATTCGCAAGTATCTGCCGGTAGAGCCTTTGCTTGATGGCCGAAAGATCGTGGCCATCATAACTCCGGTCGCTGCGGGCTTGCCCTATCGAGACAGTGTCGATGATTCTGGCAGGGCGGGCGGAAAGCACGATGATGGAATCGGCCATATAAAGTGCATCGTGCAGATCGTGGGTTACGAAAATCGTCGTGCGCCTTTCCTCTTCCCAAAGTTTTGAAAAAAGATCGAGGAGATCGATCCTCACCTTGAGATCGACCGCAGAGAAGGCTTCATCCAGCAACAGAACATCGGAAGGGAAGGCGAAAGCTCTGGCCAGCGAGGCCTTTTGCCTCATTCCGCCGGAAAGCTTCGATGGCATTGAAGAGGCAAAATCGTGTAGCCCTGCTTCTGCCAGGAAGCTCTTGGCGCGCTTTTTCCCGTAATCCCGGTCGGGCAGCGAGGACATGACGAAAAGGATGTTGTCGAGGACGCTCATCCAGGGCAGAAGGCGTGGCTCCTGGAACGAATAGGAAAAGCTTGCGCTGCCGAAATTGCCTATTGAGCCGGAATCGGCAGCGATCAAACCCGCGATAATATTCAGTAGTGTAGTTTTGCCGGCACCGGATGGCCCCAGGACGGCAGTCACCGAAGATTTCGGAAAGATGGCGGAAAAATCATGCAGAACCTCAAGCTCTCCGAAGCGCTTGCCTATGCCTGAAACCCTGTAGTCACTCATCGCTTGAGCCTCCCGCCTGTAGATGCCTGGCGACGAGGCCAAGGAGGAATTCGCTGAGGCCACAAAGCATTATTGAAGCGATAGCCCAAGCAAAAACCCCCGGGGTGTCCAACGACAGGCGGGACGACTGCATGCCGCTTCCCAACGCAAAGCTGGGCTGGCTGAGCACCTCGCCAGCGACCACCACTTTCCAGCACAGCCCAAGCGAATTCTTTGCCGCAGATGCCATGTCGCCCCTTATTGCAGGAAGGCGCAGCCTGAAGAAGACAGTCTTCCTTTGTACTCTAAAAACTCTTGCCATTTCCAGAAGCGTGCGGTCGGTCGCAATGGTGCCCTGGTACAGGCCTGTGTGGACGACAGGGTAGGCCATGAGGATGGCGGAAAAAACGGGAACATGCCCGGCAGGGAACCAGAACATTATGATCAGTATCAGTGCCATGACAGGCGTTGCGCGAATAATCGTCAGGAATGGTGCAGTGAAATGCTGGACAGAAGGGTAGAGGCCTGCAAGGATTCCTGTCACAGAACCCAGGACCAATGAAATAAAGAAGGAAACGAGGACGCGTCTGAAAGTGCCGCCGACGGCCACCCAGAAGCCAGCCGTTTTCGCTAAGGAGAAAAAGCTTGCCGCTACCTCTGCCGGTCCCGGAAGGATGAGTGAAACTCCTACCCTGGCCGAGGCGATTTCCCAAAGAAGGATGGCAAGGACGATTCCCAGCAAGCCATAAGCAAAACGGGACCTGTTGCTGGAATTCCTGTCACCTTTTTCCATTTTATTGCCCGTCTTCCCTTGGTTTGGAATGCGCTGCAGATCAGAGATCGGCGAAGAAGTCTGAATCCGGCAGTTTCCCGCCTATCGATTGTGGGTCGAAGGAAAGGAAAACCTCGAGCAAGGCCGTTATGCTGCCCTTCGCCTCCTGTGCGGGGATGTAGACATATCGCGAATTGGGAATGGCCGCCTTAGCAATGGGCGCCTTCATGCCCAGGTCCAGTTTTTCAACCAAGGCAGCCGTTGCAGCTGGATCTATAACTGTGCGCGCTATGGATTTTCTGTAGCTGTCTGCAATTATTGTGGCAGCATCGCGTTGCTTTTCAAGAAAATTGCGGCTCATCACGAAAAGCGACATAGGGTAGCCGGCAAGTCCGGTCTTCTGTTGCCACAGGACATCCAGATCGATCGGTGAGACGAGCTCCTTGTTGAGCAGGCAGGCCTGGGTGGCAAAGGGCTCGGGCAGCACGGCGCAGGAAAGCTTGCCTGCGGCCAGAGCGGCAGCTATCTCGGGGTAGGCGAGGTTGTATACGGGTGAATAATCCCGGTCTGCATTGAGGCCCGCGGATTCCGCAAGATACCTGAAAAGGTAGTCGGGTGTCGCCTTCTGCCCGGCAATATGGATTGTCTTCCCGCGAAGGTCCCCAATGGATTTGATCGTCTTGTCGTTCGTCAGGAACCTGACCATGCCGTTTCCCACGACAGCGACTGCAACAATGGGAACTTTGGCATTGTAGAGCTTGGCCGCGACATTCACGGGCAGGACCCCTGCATCGATTTCGCCAGATATGAGCTTCGCCGTGACAAGGTCGGCCCCGCCCGCCGTCAGGAACTTCGTCGTCATCCCTCCTATTTGGGGAGGATCTTCGACCATCCATGCGGCGCTTATGCCAGATGGACCTTTGAGGATGGCAATGGTTGCGTCTGCATCATTGCCGGAAGATTGAGCAAAAGAAGGAAAAGCTGCAAAAGCCAGCAGCAGGGCTGCATAAAAAACCGAAATCCGTCCTAAGGATCTCATTGATCGCCTCCAGAAGTCTGATCAAGAAAGTCCCTTATCTCATTCTCGTCGAAATCGACAAAGAGATTCTTTTCCAGGGTTGGTATTACAAGGCCTTTAGGTCCGTCCTTTGCCCGGCGAAGGTATTTGACGAATGTGTAGTAGACATTCCCGCGGAGATTCTTTCTGGCCTTGGAATAGTATATAGCCAATCTAGCAGCATCCATCATTATGTCAAGGGGGAAGGTCTTCTGTTTCTGCGCCTTGATGAAGACATAGGAGCCTGCATAATCCCTCGCGTGGAGCCAGAGATCGGATCCACGCACTTCATGGCGAAGGAGTTCATCATTTTCCTTCCCGGTGCGTCCGATAAGGATAGTCCAGCCCTTGTCCTCCAGGCTGAGGCAGTTGTAACGGCGCAGAGGTTTGTCCCTGACGGTGCCTGCCCTCTCGAGGGCCTTTGCCATGGCAAAGGGATCCTGTTCATCCCTGATACTCTGAAACCATAGCTCAAGTTTCTGTTTTTCGGCATCGATTTTCTTGAGCTCGTTCATGATGTTATCGAGTCCGGATGTGGCTTTGCGATATTTTTCATAATAGCGTTGAGCATTTTCAACCATGCTTGCCGTCGGGTCGATCGTGATGAATATTTTCTCGTTCCTATAGAAATCGAAGGATTCGATTATGCTCTTTCCTCCGGCCGGCTGGCATGGCAAAGCTTCGGGTTGAGGCATAGCTATCAGGATGTCGCCTATCTGGCGATAGCGATCGGCGCCTGAGTATTCTGCCTGC
>JAJFUL010000151.1 GCA_021372425.1 Spirochaetaceae bacterium | reverse complement strand
CCAAAGGCGAGCGATATCAGGAACATGGCGGTGCCCTGGTACAGCGCGACCAGGAAATAACCGCTTATGAGCTGGTGGCTGGACTCCCTGATCTTCGTCATAAACATCGTCGTTACGCTCTTTTTGAGTGGGATCGCGGATACGACAAGCTCCATAAGCTGTTTACCGTCCAAATAGAGAAAAAACAGCGAGAAGAGCATGAAGGCAAAGTTTATCACCATGTTTGCGAAATTCTTGATGGCGGTGCCCGAATAGCTGATGATGCTTTCTGAGCTGGAAGTGAGGAATGCCCTGATTTCCTTGACGAGATCGATCCTGCCCAGGTCGATGGTTCCCTGCGAAAGTCGATAGATGAAGCCTCCGATCGGGCTGTCCGGCTTGAGGGAAAAAGTATCGGGATTGGCCTCGACTTCGCGGATGATCGAGCCTATCACGTCGAGCAGCTGGCGGAGAAGGGCAACGATGAGGTAACCAATAGGGAAGACGATCAGGACAATGCCAAGTATGGCAAAGATGCCAGCAAGCAGGCTCCTGCCAAAGCTGTGGTTGCCGCGCGGCTTGCGCCCCGGCTTGATATGCGCGACGCAGCGCTCGAAAAGCGACTTGGTCATGCTGTAGATGAGGCAGGACCAGAGCAGTGGCGTCAGGTATGGATAGAACATCCGTGCGACAAGGATGAACAGTGCAATGTAGAAGATGAGAAATATCTGTTTCTTTGTTCGTTGCTGTTCCATTTTTATGAATACTAGTACAATCTGGATGAGGAAACAAGGAGAGTTGGCTGATGGGTGTGTTGTACGTGATCGGAACGCCGATAGGCAACCTGGAGGACATTACGCTGCGGGCCTTGGAAACATTGAAGACTGTGGACATCGTGGCTTGCGAGGATACTAGGCACACGCTCAAGCTGTTGACAAATCATGATATACGAAAGCCGCTCATCGCCTGTCACGCCAACGACGAGAAGCGTGCGGCACGGAAAATAGTCGCCCTTCTGGATGATGGAAAGAAGGTCGCCTATTGCACGGATGCCGGTACTCCGGGGCTATCCGATCCCGGGGCCGTGCTTGTGCGCTGTGCCAGGGAGGCGGGACATGAGGTTGTCCCTGTCCCGGGTCCTTCAGCCTTCGCCGCCCTTCTCAGTGTTTCCGGTTTCGGTGGACGTTCCATTACTTTCGATGGTTTTCAGAGTCCCAGGGCTTCCCGCAGGAAAGCACGCTTGGCTGAGCTTCTGCAGCGCAACGAATCGTTCATAATCTACGAGTCGCCATTCAGGATCGCGAAGCTGATGCGCGAGCTTGCCGAACTGGCGCCCGGGCGCATGGTCTGCATCGGACGGGAGCTCACGAAAATCCACGAAGAAGTCTGTGTGGGCACTGCGCTCGAGCTTGCAGACCGCTTCGCCTCGAACCGCAACGCCTCAGGCAGCGCGAAGGGGCCAGGTGGAGCGACCGCTGCGAACCCCGGGCCAGCTTCCGGCGCGGGAGAAATCACCGAAAAGGGCGAGTTCGCCATAATGGTCTATGGCCTCGGTGCAGAAGGATCGGAAACGCCGCCCGTGAAGGATGAAGAGCAATGATGAAGGTCTCGAAACTTTCCTCCCTCCATGGCGTCGCAAGGATCAGGAAATGCGCGGTTCTCCTCGAGAAGGCAGAGATGAACCTGGTGAGGGTCCTTCCATCAGAGGAAATCTGTGCGCACCCGGATTTTGCCTATGCCTGTGAACTAGCCCGATTCCTGACAAAGGATTCTGAAACAACGGAAGATGTCCGCCAGGCCGCGGATACCTTCCTCGCTGCAGCAGCCTCGGCTGCAGCGGCTGCTGACCGGGCCGCCGCCGGCCTGCCGCC
>JAJFUL010000146.1 GCA_021372425.1 Spirochaetaceae bacterium | reverse complement strand
ACAGTTCTCATCATTTTCCAAATTCAAAATGCCGACCGTTCCCAACGCCTTTTGCTGCGTGACGGATTCATGGTTGTGCATTGTAAGAAAGGAGTGAGTCCGAATGGCACGTTATATCATTCGGAGAGTGTTGAGCCTGATTCCCACAATTTTTGTCGTCGTCACACTGAGCTTCTTCCTGATCAGACTCGCTCCCGGCGGGCCTTTTGCCCGTGAAAAAGATGTTCCGGAGATCATCCTCCAGAACCTGTTGAAGCGCTATCATATGGATGAGCCGCTCGGCAAGCAGTACTTGCGCTACCTGGGCGATGTCATGCGCTGGGACCTGGGGCCCTCGTACCGGTACCGGGACCTGAGCGTCAACGAGATGATAGACCAGGGGCTCCCCGTTTCCATGCAGCTTGGAGTCGTCTCGCTGGTGCTCGCGGTCATTTCCGGTGTTTTGGTCGGCATAATCTCGGCACTGAAGCAGAACAAGTGGCAAGATTATCTGTCCGAGTCTATAGCCGTAATAGGCATATCGGTGCCGCTGTTCGTTCTCGGACCTATACTGCAGCTGTTCTTTGGAATGAAGTGGAAAATCTTGCCTATGGGACAATGGACTTCGGTCCATGGGTGGAAGGCGATCATCTTGCCCGCAATTACCTTGTCCTTCCCTTATTTCGCCTATATAGCGAGGCTTTCGCGCGCCAGCATCCTGGAAGTGCTGCGGTCGGACTACATCAGGACTGCCCGCGCCAAGGGGCTCAAGGAATCGGTTGTCGTCAGGAAGCATGTGCTGAAAGGAGCCATGCTCCCTGTGGTGAGCTATCTGGGGCCGGCATTCTCGGGTATCGTGACCGGTTCGACGGTCGTCGAGTCAGTCTTTCTGATTCCCGGTATCGGCCGTCCTTTCGTGCAGGCGGCGATCAACCGCGACTATACATTGATAATGGGCGAGGTCATTGTCTACTCACTCATTCTCGTCACTGCCAACCTTGTCGTTGACATCTTATACGGATTCCTTGATCCGCGCATTTCCTACAAGTAGGAGTCGAGAAACATGAGTGATAAGAAACAAGAAATGCAGACGGTCAATGAATTCAACCAGGTGATGAAGCCTGTATCGCTGTGGGCCGATGCCTGGAAGAGGCTTCGCAAGAACAAGATGGCGTTTTTCGGCCTGGTCGTCGTATGCATCTATACGGTTGTTACCCTGTGCGCACCGCTGCTCACCAAGGCCGGCATCATCTACGATTACAAAGAGCAGAACATCAACAACGCGACGCTCCCGCCTTCATTCAAGCCGGCGGGGCAGCTGGTAGTCGCGAAGCTCGAAGGCCGCATTGTGGATCTCGAAAAGGCGATCGAGGATAACAAGGCTACGCAGGAAGCTTCAGGCTATAACCCTAGCACCGGCTTCGATTTCGGCGCCATGCCGGGAACCGAGTCCGCGGAAGCCACGACCCCCACTTCTGAAATCGATCCAAACCAGAATTTCTCGCTGGATTTCGGTGGTCAGGGTGTTGATACCGAATCATCGACGGACCCTTTGGTCAGGGAACTTGCCTATCAGAAAGTGACCTTGGCCAAGGTCAAGGCTAATATCGATACGGACCCTGCCTACAGCAAGGTCTATATCTGCGGCACCGATGACCTCGGGCGCGACCTGCTCGCCAGGACCATCTACGGCGGCCGGATTTCCATCATGATCGGCCTTGTCGGCACGATCACCGCGGCAATTGTCGGCATCATCTACGGAGCCATCGCGGGCTACGTGGGAGGCTGGCTCGACAACCTGATGATGCGCATCGTTGATATCATGTACGGCTTGCCTTACATGCTGATCGTCATCATCATCATGGCTTTTATCGGCGCGAAGGCGAGGGGCAACTTTGCGGTTCTGTTCATCGCGATCGCGCTGGTTTCGTGGCTGACCATTGCGCGCGTAGTGCGGGGGCAGATCATCAGTCTCAAGAATTCCGAATTTGTCGAGGCGGCGCGCTCGATGGGTGCGAGCACGGGAAGGATCATTTTCAGGCATCTGCTGCCCAACACGATGGGCATCATCGTCGTTTATGCGACGATGCTCATGCCAAGCTTCATCATGAACGAATCTTTCCTGTCATTCCTTGGCTTGGGTGTTTCGGCGCCGGAAGCCTCGTGGGGAACTTTGGTGTCAGAAGGCGTAAAGGCGATGGAGTTTTCGACATGGCAGCTCCTCGTGCCTTCAATTGCAATGACATTATTCCTTTTCTGCATGAACTTCCTGGGTGATGGCTTGCGCGATGCCCTGGATCCGCAGAGCAAAAACAGAACCTGAGCAAGGAGTCAGTCAACATGACAGAAGAAGTCATTCTCCAGGTTAAGGACTTGCAGACATATTTCACGGTCGACGAGGGCGTTGTCAAGGCTGTCGACGGCGTGAGTTTTGACCTGCACAAGGGCGAAACCCTGGGTATCGTCGGGGAATCAGGTTCCGGCAAGAGCGTCACGAACCTCTCCATCATCAATCTGATACAGAACCCGCCGGGAAGGATCGTAGGCGGAGAGGTAGATTTTCACGGGAAGGACCTGCTGAAAATGCCGCCCGACGAGATTCGCCATATACGCGGCAACAAGATTTCCATGATTTTCCAGGACCCGATGACCTCACTCAACCCATACCTTAGGGTTTCCACGCAAATGGTGGAAACGATCACGCTGCACCAGAAGCTGGACAAGAAAGCAGCCAAGGAAAAAGCCATCGAGATGCTCAAACTGGCGGGAATTCCCGCGCCGGAAAAGCGCATCGACCAGTATCCGCATCAGTTCTCGGGGGGCATGAGGCAGCGTGTCATGATAGCCATGGCACTATCCTGCAATCCTGAAATACTGATCGCCGATGAGCCCACCAGCGCGCTCGATGTCACGATCCAGGCGCAAATCCTTGAGCTGATACAGGATCTCACAAAGAAGCTCGGCACCGCGGTGATCCTGATCACGCACTCGCTGGGCGTCGTGGCCGGCACCTGCAATACGCTCTGCGTCATGTACGCGGGGCGAATCGTCGAGCGCGGCAGGACGGACGACATCTTTGCCGAACCGAAGCATCCCTATACACAGGGTCTTATCCGCTCGGTGCCGCGCATGGACAGGGAAAATGCGGATCGCCTCTACTCGATCCAGGGCCAGCCACCAAACGTCATCGATCTTCCCGACTGCTGCCCCTTCTATCCGCGCTGTGACAAGGCCATGGATATCTGCAGAAAGAAATATCCGACCCCGATCAAGTCCGAAAACGACCGCGCGGTGTCCTGCTGGCTTTATTCGGAGGAACGATGATGAGCGAAAAAGACAATATCCTGCTCGATGTGCGCGGCCTCAAGATGTATTTTCCGATTGGGCATGCATGGCGGGCCAAGAACAAGAGTTATATCTATGCTGTTGATGGTGTCGATTTCCAGATAAAGCGCGGCGAGACGCTGGGTCTCGTGGGCGAGTCGGGCTGCGGAAAATCGACCACGGTCAGGGCTGTTGCACAGCTTTACAAGCCAACCGGCGGCAAAGTGATTTTTAAGGGCAAGGATCTGACCACGCTCAAGCCGAAGGAAATGCTCGGCGTGCGCCAGAACATGCAGATGGTTTTCCAGGATCCCTATGCATCCCTCAATCCGCGCATGACTGCCGGCGAAATCATCGCCGAGCCAATGTACATCTACCAGAAGCGGCATCTCCTGCAGATGACGGATAAGGAGCGCGAGGAGCGCGTCGAGTCCCTCATGGAACGTGTCGGGCTGTCGCGATTCTTTAAGAACCGCTACCCGCACGAGTTTTCGGGCGGCCAGCGCCAGCGCATCGGCATTGCAAGGGCGCTCGCGCTCAAGCCGGAGCTGATGCTCTGCGATGAGCCGGTTTCGGCT
>JAJFUL010000088.1 GCA_021372425.1 Spirochaetaceae bacterium | reverse complement strand
CCTGCACAGGGAAGGCTCGATCATCTCTGAAGTCGCCGGGGACGAAAGCACGGTCATCAAGTGCCGGATACCCGATCGGCTCAGGGGCAAGTTCGAGCAGTACAGGATTCCCGCTGAATGAATGCAGGGTTTATTGGTCCTGGCCATGGGCCTTTCCATGCCATTTCAGAGCAGGATATCGAAGTCAAGATGATAAGAGCCCGGCCTTAACCTGTATTTTTCTAGAGTATCTGGCCCGCAGGTTGCGGTTCCGAGGCCGCGTTGTGCGATATCGATGTTCAGGAAAATTTCGTCTTGTGGCTCGAGTTCGTATTCGTGCCTTGCATTCCACAGTTGTCCCACATCGTAATGTGAGGCCGAAAAATCAAATCCGTCGCCCTGGATGCAAATTCTGGCACCGCGCTCCGGATCAGAGAACTCGACCCAGCGCACATCGGTGCGGTTTCCGTTTTCCTGAGGGAGAATATACGGGACATGCAGCTTGTCGACCTCTGTGGTATAGAGGCCTATGATGGCGCCCGTCTTCCTGTCGGAATAACATTCCTGTGGTCCCCTGCCGTACCATCGAACCTTTTCAAGCCCTGGGGACAAGGCACAGGTCAATCCGATGCGCGGAAGCTCGGGAAGCTCCGGATCGAGATCGAAGACTACCGAGGCTGATATCCTGTTCATCCCGAAGGTCCAGGCCTGGCGGAAATCGCCGATCTTCTGGGCAGTCCGGCTCTCGACCTTGTGGCAGGTCCTGATAGCATCACGGTCGGTTTGCTGATATTCAAGACGGAAATGAAGTTCATCCAGGCCTGCATCGAGCCATTCATACATTGCCTTGTTCTGGCAATAGAACGAAAAGCCGGGCTTGTTGCGCTTGTCGATGAAGGTCTTCAATCCGTCATTTTCGGTTGGTACTCTCCAGAGATTCATCTTGAGGGGCGCCGCAAGCCTTTCAATACCGCCTGCCTTAAGTGACGACAGAAAACCTTCTGCGGAAAACACAGCCGCATATCCGCCATCACCATGGCATGCAGCGCGATTGGCGCCCTGCCCGCAGGTCCAATCGGGCTCCACTGCCGGCGATCTGACCCTCTGCCACCGCGTCGGGGCCAGCGCCAGCTGTTCCCAGCCGAGTCTGTATCCCTTGGGCGCCCAACTCGTTTCCCGGGCAAGGCGGAATTCAAGGAAAAGGAAGGATTCGCCTGCCATCGCCTGTTCCCGGGCTTCATCAGTCCAGGGTATTGCCAGCTCAATCTCGGCGCTGCTGCCGGGCCGTATCGAAGGAAGGGCCGCCGTCCCGGAAACGATCTCGTCGCCTTCCGTCTGTATCGACCAACGCAGGTCCAAAAGGTCAAGATTCGAAAAATCGAACTGATTTTCCACGCGGATGAGTCCCTTCCATGGATCAATCGAGCGTACCGAAACAGGCTGAAAAAGCTTTGAGCATTCCGCAAGGACGGGCTTTTCGCTTCGATCCGGGAAAACGAGTCCGTTGCATATGAAATCGCGGTCGCTTGGTTCATCGCCAAAATCACCGCCGTATTTCCAGTATTTCCTGCCGGAACGATCGTAGGCCGCAATCCCCTGGTCTACCCAATCCCATATGAAACCGCCCTGGAGCCCTTTGTGGCGCCTGATGAGTTCCCAGTAATCCGAAAGGCTGCCATTCGAATTGCCCATCGCGTGCGAGTATTCGCACATGATGAAGGGCCGGTCATCTTCAGTCGTCATAGCCCAGGTTTCCATGAGATCGAGGGTAGGGTACATGGTTGAAACGATATCGGAAGCCCTTTGGCCGCGCTTGAGGGATTCCTGTGTATGCCAGCCCTGGCCACGTTCGGGCCTGAGCGCTCCTTCGTAATGGATTGGCCTCGCCGGATCGAAGGAACGTATCCACCCGGCCAGGGCGTCGTGGTTGGGCCCATATCCGGATTCGTTTCCAAGGGACCACAGTATGATTGATGGATGGTTCTTGTCCCGCATGACCATCCGGATGCCGCGATCGAGAAATGCCGCTGCCCAGGCCGGGTCGCGGCAGAGCTGGTCATAGAAGGCATGGCTTTCTATGTTGGCCTCATCTACAAGATAGAGTCCGTAAAGATCGCAAAGGTCATACCAGCGCTCGTCGTTGGGATAGTGGCTGTTTCGGACGGCATTGAAATTGTGCCGTTTCATCAGCACTATATCTTTGATCATGTCGGCGGTGGCGAGCGTCTTGCCCCTGAATTCATCGTGTTCATGGCGATTGACGCCTTTTACGAGGACTGGTTTGCCGTTGATGAGGAGCTGGCGGTCCCGTACCTCGACCTGGCGAAAGCCAATGCGACAAGCGACATTTTCCATGGTGGCGCCTGACGGAGAAACAAGACTTGCCGTTACGCTGTAAAGGGCAGGGGACTCATGGCTCCAAAGCTGCGGCAGATGGACCGGAACCCTGATCTCGGTTTCCCAACCAGAATCGGCGTAATGTGCTTTGACGGTACCCTCTGCTTCTGCAAGGAGGCTATTCCCGGGGCTGGGGCTGTACAGGGCGAGGCGCACGCCATAGTCGCCTGTATACTTTGCCTTGTCCAAACTTTCTGGCAAGCCTGAAACCCGATAATCGGGAGGGGCTGCGCCGTCCCGCACATTTTCCCCATTGGGGTCGAAGGTAAAGCCGAGGCGGATCCTTGCCGTCAACAGGCCCTCGCGCATGTTCTGCTCGAGTGCCGGCCTCAGGTCGACATCTGCCAGATAGGCAAAATCGGTCGAGTACAGATAGACGCTTCGATAGATCCCGCCATACCACCATTGATCCTGATCTTCAATGAAACTCGAATCCGTGTAGCGGATCACCCGGAAAGCCAGGATGTTTTCTCCTGCCGAAAGGTAGGGGCTGAGGTCGAATTCTGCAGGAAGACGGGTATCCTTCGAAAAACCGACTGCCTGACCGTTGCAGAAAACTTCAAGGTAGCTTTCCGCACCACCGACATGAAGGACGACCCGCCGTTTCGCCCAGGCGCGAGGAAGCCGGAATCTGATCCGGTACAGGCCTGTTGGATTGTGGATTGCCGGGGTCGATGGCGGAACATTGCCGAACGGCATCACAACGTTTGTATAATGCGGCCTGTCGAAGCCCTGCAGTGTCCAGGTCCCGGGAACATTGAGATCGCTCCAAGACGATGCGTCGAAATCGACTGCAGCGAAATTGGCCGGGCCTGAGTCCGGGTTGTCCGCAAGCGCAAATCGCCATTTTCCGTCAAGAGAAAAGAACCATGGATTTGGCGGATATTCTTCCCCGGGCCAGCCAAGCAAGGCTTCAAGCGCAGCCTCACGCGATTTGAAAGGAATAAGTGGGCTCCGCATCGGAAGGCGAGCGGAAGCCAAAAGCTCGGGTGTCTCCCAGGTCCGGCCAGAATGGAATAGATCACTGCTGCTCGGCATGTGTGACTCCTTGCTCCGTCAGATTTCCTGCTTCAGCCTTTCACCGAGCCAAGGAGCCCGGCCACGAATTCCTTCTGCATTGCAAGATAGAGAACGATGACAGGCATGATGGAAATGCAGACGATTATCATTACGGCCCCATACTCGATCGTATATGCCCTCATCATCGAGGAAATGGCAATCGGCAAGGTCTTTTTCTCCTCTGACAATATGGTCATGAGGGGCCACAGGTAACTGTTCCATTGTGAAAGGAACATGTAGATTCCAGCCGACACGAAGCTTGCCTTCATGGAGGGGAAGACTATCCGGAAGAAAATATACATTTCACCTGCACCATCGATGCGGGCGGCCTCCATTATTTCACTCGGGAACATTTGGAAATTCTGCCTCATAAAAAAAATGATGAAGGGGGACATGAGGGCCGGCAGGATGATGGCCGCGTGAGTATTGAGCAGTTTCATGGATGACATGAGCTTGAAAAGAGGTATGACAAGGGCAATCTGCGGCATCATTAACGATAACATGAAAACTGAAAATACCTTTTCCCGGGCTTTAGACCTGTATTTCTCGAAACCGAAGGCGGCTAGGGAATTGACCAGCACTCCCAGCAAGACCGTCAAAAGCGCAATCTTCAGCGAGTTCAGGAAATAGGTCGGCAGGTTGTAATTTTTGACAGCCTTGCTCCAGTTGAGGGGGAATTCCTTTCCTGGAAGCACTACTCCGGAAACGACATCATTAGGATTGAGCGTTGTGCCGATCAGCATCCAGAAGAAGGGGAACAGGCTTGCGACGGCGCCTGTGATGAGAAAAATCCAGATCAGGAGCCGGGAGAAGGTAAAGCGCTTTGCAACGATCATTGGTCCCTCCTACCCAGCAATCTCATCTGGATGAAGGCAAAAGCAGCCGTAATGATGACAACAACATAGGAAAGGGCTGTTGCGTAACCAAAATCCGAATTGAGCACGAAGGCCTGCCGGTAGATATAGAGCGCCGCCGTCATTGTCGCATTGGCAGGTCCGCCTTCCCAGGTGAGCACATTCGGTTCGTCGAGCAGCTGCATTGTCCCGCTTATGGATGTCACGACCGAAAACAGGATTACAGGACGAAGCAGGGGCATGGTTATGCGGAAGAATTGCTGCCTCCTGTTTGCCCCATCGACTTCGGCGGCTTCGTAGATTTCATTGTTGATATTCTGCATGCCTACGATGAAGAAAACCATGTTATAGCCTGTCCATCGCCACGTGAGGGCAATCATTATCGTGGCTTTTGCCCAATTGGGATCGTTGAGCCAGCCAATCGGGTTTTGTATGATATTCAAATTCATCAGGACGTTATTGAGGAGTCCATTTGTCTGAAACAGCATCCTGAAAAGTACGGAATAAGCGACCAGGGATGTCACGCAAGGAAGGAAAAAGATGGTCCTGAGCGCTCCGCGGCCATGCTTGATTCCCTGGTTGAGAATGACGGCCAGGATGAGGGCCAGCATGATCATTATGGGGATCTGGATGCCCATGAAAAGGAAGTTGTGGCCCAAAGATTGCCAGAATATCTTGTCGTTGAGCATGCGCGCAAAATTGCCTAATCCTATATAGGTGACGCGCATGCCCTGCCATTTGCGCGTGACCATGCCCAATGACGACAGAATTGGATAAAGGTTAAAGACCGCATAGAGGATGATGGCTGGCGCAACCATGAACCATCCCACTCTGTTGAGGTACCGCGAGGATGCGCCTCGTTTGTTCACTTTGTTCCTCCTCCCTTACCGACCCGGCAACAAGACAGCGCACACAGTTCGCGATAATAGCCCGTCGTAGTGGGCTATTATCGCAAAAAACACCACTATTAAGTTGCCGGGCCAGTAAGGCTGCAGTTCCACCCCGGACGGGATGAAACTGCAGTTGTTGCCGTTTTTTAAGCTCTGCCTGCTAGTTTCCGGTAACCTGCTTGTATTCCTCTTCAGCATGGCTGATGGTGTCGTTTACTGTCTTGAGGTCGCCCTTGAACATGAGAAGTATTGCATTCTTTATTGCATCGCGCATCGCAACATAGTTGGGAGTGTAGAGAAGCGTAGGTACGTTCTCCATCCAGGCGGCAAAATCCTTGTAGACAGGCTGCTGCTTGTAGAAGAAAGCGTCCTGTGCCGTATAGTTGGAGCCTGTGCGGCTTGGCAGGTACGTGCCCA
>JAJFUL010000056.1 GCA_021372425.1 Spirochaetaceae bacterium | reverse complement strand
TCTACAAATATTTGAGCGAATTTCCGAAGCCGGTCGTGCTCTGCACCTTCGAGCGCAATGACCCCGGTTTCCCTGCGGTCCATGTTGACGAGACTGCGGCCGCTGCCGATGCGGTCGAATATCTCATAAGCCGGGGCCATCGCCGCATCGGTCTGATCGCAGGGGCGCATTTTTCCTTTTCCAAACTCCGGGCAAAAAGCTATGTGCAAGTCCTGGAGAAACATGACATCGAAGCGCAGGAAGCGTGGCAGGTTGTCGTTCCTTCATACACCCCGGAGGCCGGGCGACAGGGGATGCAAGCCTTGCTCGCGCGTGACAGATCGCTTTCCGCAATATTCGCGATAACCGACGAGCTTGCCATCGGCGCCATCAGGGCCTTGCACGAGGCCAAGATTCGCATACCGGAAGATGTCAGCGTCTTTGGTTTCGATGATATTGATATTTCCGGATTCATGGAGCCGGCTCTGACCACGATTCACCAGCCGATCATCGAGATGGGGGAGCGGACGGCGGAACTCATGTGTGAGTTGATTGATGAGGGGAAAGGTCCTCGTCCGCCGGTAGTTCTGCCTCACCGGCTCGTCGAGCGCGAATCGGTCGCCAATAGATAAGCGATGCGGCCGCGGGCCAATCGAGCCTTTCTGACTGTCTGCTGACGGGCGATTTGCAAATCACTTGCAAAAAACACTTAAAATAAGTATATTCAGGATCGATGAGGCGGCCATTTTTGCAAATGACTTGCACGGAGGAGAGTAGGTTTGGCTTTTTTAATTGGAAGAAATAGTTCTGTTCCCAGAAAAAAGCGCCGTTTATGTAGACTATGCGGATTATACAGTTCTTTTCTGGTGATCTTGCTCAGCATGCCTCTGGCCTTGGCCGGGGCGCAGGGCAATTCCGGCATCACGGAAAAAAACGGTGCCGTGCCTGTCGTTGCAGTCAGCATCCTTCCGCAGTCTGAATTTGTCAGCCGGATTGCAGGCAGCAAGGTCAAGGTGCTGACGCTGGTCGGGCCTGGAGCCTCGCCGCACAATTATGAACCGACTCCACGACAGATGGCCGAGCTGAGCAAGGCACAGATCTGGTTTACCGTCGGAGTCGAATTCGAAAAAGCGCTGCTTCCCAAGGTAAGATCGCTCTATCCAAACATGAGGATCATAGACACGACGAAGAATGTAAAATTCAGGATGCTTGAATCGCACAACGATGAAGGTGGGGAAAGCGGAATTGATCCGCACAGCTGGCTTGGTCACGATGCTGCTAAAATTGAAATTGCCGCCATCCTCGAAACCTTCGTCGCGTTATTCCCTTCGAGCGCCGGGTACTTTCGCGATAATTATAGCCGCTATATCGCCGAAATTGATTCTGTGTTCGCGAAGTTGACCAAGGAGCTGGCACCGTTCAAGGGAACAACCGTGTACGTTTATCATCCTTCGTTTGGCTATTTCCTCGACAATTTCGGTATTGCCCAGGAAGCGGTCGAGATGGGCGGGAAGGAGCCGACGCAGAAGAATCTCGCTGCACTGATCAAGAAGGCGCAGAAGGAAAAGGTCAAGGTGATTTTCGTGCAGAAGCAGTTTTCCAAAACGGCGGCCCAGACAGTGGCTGGAGCGATAGGCGGCATCGTCATTGAAATCGATCCGCTCGCACAGGACTGGCTGCAGAACATTTCGGCCATGGGCAAAGCCTTCATGCTCTCGGAACGCCAATGAATCACAATGTCGCGATCCGCTTTACCGATGTTGGTTTTTCGCATCGGGAAGCTGTTGTCCTGGAACATGCTTCGTTTCATGTACACGCAGGGGAATTCGTAACCCTCGTGGGACCGAATGGGGCAGGAAAGACAACCATCCTCAGGCTGATTATGGGACTGGCAAACCCTGCATATGGCTCGATCGAAGTATTCGGGGCGATACCGCGGTCTGTCATCATGGAAATCGGTTATGTGCCACAATATATGAATTACGATCAGGCTTTCCCCATTTCCGTGGAAGAGGTCATCCGCATGGGCATGCTGCGCGGTGCCGGCAGGGACAACATGAAAGTGCCTGTTTCCGAAATCGAGGCGGCTTTAGGGAAGGTCGGCATCGCGGATTTGGTGAACAGGCCTTATGCGGCGCTTTCTGGCGGACAACGGCGCCGGGTGCTCGTGGCGAGGGCTCTGGCGGGCAATCCACGCCTGCTCATCCTGGATGAGCCGACTGCCAACATGGACAAGGGCAGCGAGCAGATGCTGTTTTCTGTGCTTGGCGAACTCAAGGGCAAGGCGACCATTATGATGGCGACCCATGACACCGGTTTTGTGTCCGCGTTGAGCGATGTCGTACTTTGTGTGGGCGAGCGTGAAGGCGAAGAGCATGGGATAGTACGCCACGCATCGATTCCTGCCGACCATGTGTCGCCCAACGCGCATGCTGAGCCCCTGATTCGCGTGCTGCATGACACGGAACTGCCAGATAATGCCTGCTGCTGCGATGACGGCTTTTCCGGGAAGGCCCCAGCCGCGGACGCTGGTGCCGCCGGAAGTGCGAAAGGAGGGCAGCAATGAGTTTTTTTGCTGCACTCTTTGATCCTTCGATGCCATTCGTGAGGAATGCTTTCATGGCGAGCCTCCTGTCCAGCCTGCTTTTTGGCGTGCTCGGGTCCGTTGTGACGGTCAAGCGCATCGCGGGACTGGCAGGGTCAATCTCGCATGCGGTGCTTGGTGGCATAGGACTCGCCCTGTTCCTCGACGCCAGGAATATTATCCCTGGCCTGCCGCCGATTGTCGGCGCCCTGGTCTTTGCGATCCTGGCGGCTGCGCTTATCGGCGTTGTGTCGCTCAAAGCCAAACAGCGGGAAGATACAGTGATCAATGCAATATGGGCGATAGGGATGAGTATAGGCATCATCTTCATTGCGAAAACGCCCGGCTATGCTGATCCGATGAGCTATCTATTCGGCAATATACTGCTGGTCACTTCAGGTGATCTTTACATGCTTGCCGCGCTGGATGTCATAGTCGTTATCCTGGCCTGGCGCTTTTACCCGCAAATCGAAGCGAGCGCCTTCGATGAGGAATTTGCAAAGACGCGTGGCGTGAAAACCGATGTCGTGTTCCTTGTCCTGCTGGCCATCACGGCAGTATCGGTTGTTCTGCTCCAGACCTTCGTCGGCATTGTCATGGTCATCGCGATGCTGACGCTGCCAACGGGGATTGCAGGATATTTCGCGAAGAACCTGCGGGGAATGATGTTACTTTCCACAATCTTTTCCTTCGTATTTTCATTTGTAGGGCTGAGCCTTAGCTGGCAGCTCGATCTTCCGTCGGGTGCCGTGGTCGTCCTCGTGGCTGGCGTGGCTTTCCTGGCTGTATCAGGGGCAAAGATAAAGCACAGGGCATGAAAGGCGCAGCGAGGAACAAATAATGACAAAAGCGAGAGAAGCAGTACTGGAAGTTCTTGAATCGGCAAAAAATCCTTTGTCGGCGGCTGATGTTGCTGCCAATATTTCGACGTTGTGCGATACTGCAACGGTTTACCGTTCCCTCCACTATCTGGAAGAGCAGGGACTGGCGGAGTCCTTTGTTTTGTATTGTACGACTCATGGTACCGAAAGGTATTATGTGCCGCACAACGCAGAACACCGGCACTGGTTCCACTGCGAGCAGTGCCACCGGTTCGTGGACCTGGGTTGTTGCAGGATTGAGTCACTGCTTGAAAAGATGGAAGCAGAGACTGGTGTCAGCATCCGCACGCACACGCTCTATGCGACGGGGCTCTGTTCCGAATGTCGTGCCAAGACAGGTGCAGCGAATAATAGCGCAGGAAACGAACCAGCACAATCTCAGGCACCAACCGCCTTCATTGCAAGCTCCGACCATTGCCAGAGCCGTTCTGGGTGATATTGGACAGTGCTGATGTCTTTCATGATGATTTCCGAGGGTGTCCTGTTCTGTGCAGCGCATGCTACTTTCTCGGCAAGGCCGGAATACACTGTCCCTGCATCCCAGTTGCTGTCCAGGAAACATGCAGGATTTGGCTTTATGCTGGCAACAAAATCACTTCCAATTTCCCCCAGGATGACAGGCAGATCATTCCATGGACTCACCGATATCTTGCGGAGATTGGGTATACGCCTCAACAGGTTCATCTTCCTGTCGAGCGGTTCGCAGCAGCCATAATAAGTAAGGCCCCATCGCGAAAGCCACCGGAGATCGTGCTCCATGGCGAATTCCCAATGCATTTCCGGAGAAACGCTGGAGAAAATCTGCGCGTTGGAACATCCCCACATATTTGCAGGCCTGACTTTTCCGGGATCGAAATCCTTGCCCGGCAGATCGGACACATAGCCATAGCCGCCCGACCCGACGCGTGTATTATTACAGTCCAGCGACAACAGATTTTGTGCCTCAAACTGGTCCAATTCCACCATCCAAGCGTCGACCATGCGCTCCACCGCCGCATGGACCATTTCCGGGCGCATCACAAGGTCGATCATCGCTTCTTCGATTCCCCACCAGCGGATTAGGTAATCCCATGGAGTGTACCAGATATGAGTCTGGCCGATCTTCCTCACCTCGATGATGTCAGCAAAAAGCCCTTTCATTGCTTCATAAGTGGCTTCAGTCGTCTTTTCCTGGTGGGTGACGACAGGCATCCTGATTTTTCCGATATCTTCGGGCTCACGGATCTGGATGTTGAAGTGACGGGAATAAATATCATTCTTTGCATCGGTCTTGGCTACATTGACATCTTCGATGATCCCGAAATCGGTGGAATGGATCGCGAGCGGACAATCAATCCAGGGGTTCACGATCATGTCGGCGGGCATGTGCTTCCATTGGTAGACAGTCCTGCGTAGTCTTGTCTCCAGTTCTTGCGCCCAGGGATTCTTGCACCTGACCGTCAGTTCATCATCCACATTCATCTCATGCCACGGGATTTCATTGATCCATACCATGGGCCGGTCAGGTTCCAGATCGTTGAGCTTCTGCCACAACGCCGCCTTTTCCCTATGGACAGGCGATTCGGCAATGTGCGCAATTTCCGAGGCAAGGCGCTTGAGCACATCCTTTTCGGCAGCCTCGAGTTCAAGGTGATTGATGATGAGGGGCGGGGAATAGCTTCCAGGATCGTGGAGCATCGTGTCCTCCTATTCTTCCGATAATCCGGCAGGCCCCACACCGATGGAACCTCTGTTCATGAGCTGTTCCTTCACTTTCAGGACATGAATGCCCTCAGGGTTTTGGGTCACCCTGCTGAGTATCATCTGGGCAGCGATCTTGCCCATGTAACCCGTATCGATTCTCATCGTTGATATTTGCGGAACATAGGGAAGGCTATATTCGAGAACATCGCCGGGGGCGATAATCGAAATGTCGACCGGTATGCGTTTCCCGAGATGCGAAAGCACAGCGACGATCCAGGAGGCAAGCTCATCGTCAAGGGCGAAGATGCCGGTGATGTCGGGGTTGTCTCTTAAGAGAGTCTTGAGCTGTTCCGTCAGTGCCGTCACATTTCCCACCTCTACCCTGATCTTCAGGGAATCGTCAAATTTGATGCCATATTCCACGATCGCCTTGTGAAATCCGAAATATCGGTCTGTCAGCAGCTGGGGCAAGTCCTGCCTGAGACAATCAAAATAGGCGATCTTCCGGTGACCCATCCGGAAGAGTTCACGTGTTCCTTCGTAGGCACCCTGATAGTCATCGGCGCAGACGGAATAGAATTGCGCCTGATAATTGCTGTTCATTACAACGACGACGGCGATGCCTGCATTTTCCAGTTTTTCGAAAAGGACTTCGCTCCCGTAATGAAGGGAAGCAATGGCGATAGCATTCGATTTCTGGATTTTGGCATAGATATCATCAACAGGATCTTTCTGTGAAATAGGTATAACGATAGTCGCGTAACCCTGTTCTTCAAGCGTGGATTTTATCTGTTCTACTACGGGGCGTACGAACTGGTAGATGAAAGCCCAATCGGCATCGATGCTCAACAGAATCCCCACCGTCGAACTTTCTTCAATTCTGGCCGGTGAAGGCGGCCTTATCTTGTATCCCAGGTTCCTGGCTATCGTCTGGACCCTACGTCTCGTTTCTTCCGAAAGGCGTCCTGATTCATTCAGCGCCATTGATGCTGTCGTTATGGAAACGCCAGCCGCTTTCGCAATATCGCGCAATGTTACTTTCATTCAAGTTTCCTTGGAATCATGATAAATATTTTATCACAAACGCAGCCGTTGTAAAGCACTTTTTACTAAAATTGCTTGACAGATTGGTAAACTGTGATAGGATTTTTTTAAGATCGCTGATTGTGAGGAGAATGCGATGATTCGCTATGGTCAGTCAATCAAGCTAAAGCCTGGTATGTATGAGAAATATAAAGAATATCACACTTCTGTCTGGCCAGAAGTCGCCGCGATGATCTCTGAATGCAACATAAGAAATTATTCCATATTTTTCAAAGATGACATGCTTTTTGCCTATTTCGAGTACGTGGGCAATGACTTCGAAGCCGATATGTCCAAGATGGCTGCCGACAAGAAGACCCAGGAATGGTGGGATGTCACGAAGCCGATGCAGCAGCCGCTGGTCACTAGGTCGGAAGGCGAATGGTGGGCGAACCTCGAAGAGGTTTTTCACCAGGATTGAGGGGAAACCGGCAATGAACAGATCAGCCAATTGCTTGAAAAAACTTGACAGGATGAACAAAACCCTTCGTCATGAAGAGGCGGACAGGGTTCCCTTGAGCGATTTTTTCTGGACGACATTCCTCGATAGATGGAGAAAGGAACTCGGCCTTCCCAAAAACACCGACATATACCGCTATTATGATCTGGACTGGATCTGTGTGAATCCGAACATGGATCCCCACATTAAACCTTTTGAAGTCCTCAGCGAACATGAAGACGACATTATCATCAAGACGGGCTATGAAGCAGTGATAAGAAAAAAATATGGCACCCAGATGCCCTATTTCGAATCATTCGAAACCGACAGCCTGGGAAAGATGGCCGCTTTCCAGTTCGATGATCCTTGGGATGACCGGCGTTTCTTCGCTGCGGGCGACAATCAGATTGCAGGGATCGGCGATGTCATCGCCCGCAACACGCCTGCATGGGTGGAAACCGTCAAGAGCTTGTATCCTGATTTCCCAGTGTATGGAAGCGTGTGCGAAGGACATGAACAACTGTGGCGGATTATCGGCAGCGAAAATACCTTCCTCTGGATGGGGCTTTACCCGGACGAACTTGGAGCCTTCATATCCAGGGTCGGCGATTTCTTGATAGAGCTGACCAAAGCGGAAATCAAGGCTGCGGACGGCCTTCTTGATGGCATGGTGATCTGGGGCGATGTCGCCTATCGCAACGGAATGCTCTTTTCGCCTGTCTACTGGCGGGAGCATTTTAAGCCAATCGTCAGGGAAGAGATAAGGGTCTGCCATGAAGCGGGCATTCCCGTCATCTACCATGGATGCGGCAATGCATCGGCCATCTATGATGATTTCGTGGAGATCGGGCTGGATTCGTATAATCCTCTCGAGGCAAAATCGGGCTTGGATGTTGTCGAATTAAGAAAGAAATATGGCCACAAGATGGGTTTCTGCGGAAATATCGACGCGCTGGCCTGGGCAAACGACCCACTCGAAGACCTGAAGGCACAAGTATTGAGGAAAATGAACGCAGCAAAGGGCGGCGGATACATTGTACAGTCGGATCATTCCGTGCCGAGCAACGTATCCGCGGAGCGCTACGAATTCGTGGTGAACCTCGTCAGGAAATACGGCGGCTATCCATTGGATCTTGGCGAATATGATATGCCTGAAATGGATGTATACCGGGCAGGAAAATCAGCGGCCGTGGACTCCGCATCGGCAGGTGAAGTCTGATGACCTCAAGGGGGCGCATCCTCGCTGCAGTGGAGCATCGCGAGCCGGACAAAGTGCCCGTGGATCTCGGCTCCACACCCAGTTCCGGAATCTCGGCGATCGCTTATTCCCGCCTCTCAAACCAGCTTGGCCATACGGATATGCCGGTCAGGGTGTACGATGTCATACAGGAGCTGGCTGTCCCCGACGATTGGGCCCTCGATTCATTCGGAATCGATGTGGTCGATATAGGACGCACCTTTGATGACAAGCCTTCCGACTGGAGGGATGTTGAACTGCCGGATGGCTGGAAAGTCAAATATCCGCGCATGTATGAACCGATCCGGAAGGCCGATGATCTCTTCTTTTACGATGGGGAGGGCGATCTCATCGCCCAGCGTCCTGCCGGGGCGACCTTCTACGATCAGCGATATTTCCCCTATGTGGATGGATACCCCTCCAATTACACCGATCTTTCGAAAGCGATGGGCAAAGTGCTCTGGTCGGCGCTCGTGCATTCGCCATGGAACCATTCTGCGGAAAAGGGCTTCTGGGATGATCTGCGGACACGGGCAATTGCACTCAAGGCAAAATCAGACCGCGCTCTCGTGATCGTCGCCGGGTGCAATCTCTTCGAGTGGGGCAGCTTCCTTCGGCGTATGGACAATTTCCTCATGGATCTTGCCTGCGATACCGCCGAGGTCGAGCGGCTTCTCGACGCGCTTATGGAAGTCCATCTTTCCACGCTGGAAAAAGTGTGTGCAGCGGTTGGCGATGTTGCTGATATCATCCGCTTCGGCGACGACCTCGGTTATGACAACGGCCCGTTCATGAGCCCGGAAACATATCGGAGATTCTTCAAGCCACGCCATACCGAGCTTGTAAGCTATGTGAAAAAGCACAGCTCGATGAAGACCTTCCTCCATTCCTGCGGATCTCTTTATCCAATCATTCCAGACCTTATCGATGCGGGCTACGACATACTCAATCCTGTTCAGACAAATGCCAGGGACATGCAGCCCGAAAGACTCAAGAATGAATTCGGTAGAGATATCTGTTTCTGGGGCGGCGGAATTGATACGCGTGAAGTGCTCAATTGCGGAACGCCTTCGGAAGTCAAGGCGCAGGTAAAGCGCCGACTGGAGATATTCTCCAGGGGCGGAGGCTATGTTTTCAATACGGTACACAACATTTTGCCCGATGTACCGCCGGAAAATATCATTGCCATGTATGAGGCAACGGCAGAATTCAATGGGAGTGCCACGTGAGTGAACAGGAAATGGGAATAGCCCTTGACATGAAGGGAGTCAGCAAGCGTTTCCCCGGCACGATTGCGGTGGATGACGTTAGCTTTCAGGTTTATGCGGGCGAGGTGCACGCGCTCGTGGGGGAAAATGGCGCGGGGAAATCCACGCTCATGAAGATTCTTGCAGGCTCGTTCAATGATTACACAGGGGAAATCTTCATCAACAAGAAGAAGGTGCAGCTTCATACGCCGTTCGAGGCGCGCAGGAACGGTATCGGGATGGTGTACCAGGAATTGAGCCTTGCGCGGCCGATCAGCATCGCGGAAAATCTTCTGGCGGGTCGCCTGCCGACGAAAAGAGGCTTTGTCGACCGGAAAGCCCTGTATGCAGAGAGCAAACATCTCCTGGCGATGGTAGGGCTCGACATCGATCCGTGGATGCCCGTCGAGGACATCAGTCAGCATGAGGCGCAACTTGTCGAAATCGCAAGGGTGTTGGGAGCGCAACCATGCATACTTGTCATGGATGAGCCGACGAGCGCCCTGTCGAACGAAGAAGTGGAACGATTGTTCGGCCTCATCCGGAACCTCAAGAAGGCAGGTATTGCAATCGTTTACATCTCGCATCACCTGCCGGAAATATTTAAAATCGCCGATCGCGTCACCGTTATGCGAGACGGCAAGAAAGTTGCCACAAAAGGCATTTCCGATGTCTCACACACAGAGATCGTGCAGATGATGGTTGGCCGCTCGATCAAGGAATTCTACAACCGGGAAGAACGTCAGATCTCGCCAGAGATCAGATTCAAGGTATCCAGCCTGACTCGGTACGGATTTTTTAATCGCATCAGCTTCGAAGTCAAGAAGGGAGAAATACTGGGAATATGCGGCCTTTCGGGTGCAGGTCGCTCCGAGCTTGCGCGGGCCCTTGTGGGCCTGGATCATACTGACGAAGGTACGATTGAGCTGGATGGCCAGCAAGTGAAGAGCCATTCGATGGCGAGCCGCGTAGAGCAGGGAATCGCCTACCTTACCGAGGACCGCAAAACTGAGGGGCTCGCTTTCAGGCTGCCCGTGGACGACAACATCATGTCGCCCATCATCCATCGCTATTCGAAATTTTCGGTTTACTCGAAGCGAAAAGGCATGCCGGCAGTCAACTCGCTCATCAATGAGCTGGCGATCTATCCCCCCGATCCCACGAGAGTTGTCGGGAATCTCTCCGGCGGGAACCAGCAGAAGGTCCTCCTTGCAAAGTGGCTGGCCAGTTCGCCCAAGGTGCTTATCCTGGATGAGCCGACCAGGGGTGTCGATATCGGAGCCAAGACGACAATTCACAAGACAATTGGAAACCTGGCCAAAGATGGTACGTCGATCATCCTGATTTCTTCAGATTTGCCTGAATTGGTCAGCCTTTCCGACAGAGTCATGGTCATGGTTAACGGCAAATTCACCCGTGAAATGAAGTATGAAGAATGTACTGAAGAGTCAGTGCTGCTTGCTGCAAACGGCGAAGGGGGAAAATGATGAAAGCAGCAGCGACCACAATGGAAGAGAAATCAAATGAGCAAGATCTCAGGTCAACGCAGGTAAGCCGTTTCGGCAAGCTGGTCAATGCAGTGGGAATCTACGGAATTGCATTGCTTTTCATCGTGCTGGGGATTGTGCTTGAGGTTACTGGCGTAATTCATGGCTTCATGACGATCCAGAACATGATGAACATTGTCGATGCCGTCGCTATTCTCGGCATGGTAGCGGTCGGCATGGCCTTCGTGACCTATTCGGGCAGCTTTTCGGATATGTCCGTTCCAACCACGATGGCGCTCACCGGCATCATCGCTATCCAGATGTTGCAATATGGATTCTGGGTGGCTATCACCTCGGCCCTGGGCGTCGGCCTCATTATAGGCCTGATAAACGGGCTAGCGATTGGCAAGCTCCGTGTCAACTCGATGATCTGGACCCTGGCCATGAATTACGTGACCATGGGCATAATCCGGCTGGTCTGGGTCAACAAGCAGATATATCCGGACATGACGGGAGCGAGTGAACAGAGCATAAAGATGTTCGATGACATCTTTCGCTACAAAGTCTTCAATGCCATAAGCCTTCCGGTCGTGGTACTCGCCCTGATGGTTATAGCCGGCCAGTTCATCATGAGCAGGACCGTGTTCGGAGCACATCTCAAGCTTACCGGTTCCTCAAGACGTACGGCTAAGTTCTCAGGGATCAATGTTGAAAGAATCGTTACGGTTGCCTTTGTCATCTCGGCTGTAGCGGCGACAATCGGCGGCCTGACCATAACGTCGCTCGGGCGCGTCGGTGCCTGGTACAACGGCTCTGGCTATGATTTCAAGGCTGTAACGGCAGTCGTCATTGGTGGCATGGCTCTGTCGGGCGGCCGTGGGTCAATTGTCGGAGTTCTTGGCGGGGCCCTCGTCATGGGCCTGATGAGCAACATCATGACCTTGCTTGGTATAGGGACGTTCTCGCAGGACATGATCCGGGGGGCAATCTTCATAATTGTCGTTGGCATCAATGCCAAATCCTTACGAAGTCTGGGGCGGGACGATGCATAATACAGACAGGAACACACTCCTTTCCTTGGGGAATAAATACAGGATTTATATTCTTTTCGTCGCGGTCTTTGCTTTCATGTCGCTGTTTGCGCCGAAGTTCTTCAATCCGTTCAACCTGACCACGATCATGCGCTCATTTTGCATGAACGCCTGCGTTGCGATCGGTTTCACCATTGTATTGATCTGCGGCCAGCTTGATCTTTCCATTGGAACCATAATCACCTTCGCCGGCGTAGTCGGGCTTGGACTCAAAGAACAATTCGGCTACTGGGGAAGCGTTCCTGTCGCCGTCGTTTGCGGCGCCCTCATCGGCCTCATAAATGGACTGCTCGTCGCGAAAGGCAAGATCAGCTCCTTCATCGTTACATTGGGGACGATGACTATTCTGCAAGGCGCCATCTACCAGTTCACTGGGGGAAATTCGGTCAGTCTCTCATCCGAGGATGCCTTTGCCGTATCGGATTTTCTTTCAAAACAGCTTTTCCCCTTGATAACGCCGCGTGTGCTGATAACGCTTTTCCTGGCGGTTATGGGCGAAATATTCCTGAAAAAGACTCGGGTGGGCAGAAATTTCTACCTGGTCGGCGGCAACAAGAACTCGGCATGGCTCGCTGGCATCAATACCGACAATTACACGATATTCGCCTTTGTCCTTTCGGGCACGATGGCCGCACTCGGCGGCGTCCTGTTCGCAATGGAATCGAGCGCCGCAACACTGAAACTGGGGGAACAATCGCTCATGTACGTGCTTTCGGCCACTATCATCGGCGGAACATCAACGGCTGGGGGAAAGGGCGGCATCATGAAATCGGTCATCGCGATCCTGACGCTGGAAATGCTCTATACAGGCATCATTCTTTTCGGCCTGGGCAATGAGGTGAAGATATTCATCGCCGGACTCATCCTGGCACTTGTTGTGCTTTATGAGGCTTTTGCCCAGTACCGGCACGAAAAGACCATCGGCCGGAAACCATCGTTGATGAAAGGGGCTGGGACAAAGGCATGACGCCCCTCCCCCGCATTTTCAATGTTTTCCAATACCGGATCATTCAGTTGAAATGATACCGGAAGGAATATTTTAGAGGAGGCCTTCAATGAAAAAGTCTCTCTGCGCAATTGCCGTCGTCGTCTTCATGATGGCTTTTGTAGCCACGGGGTTCGCCCAGACCCTTACCGTGGCACAGAAAGCAAATCTCGAAGCATCGCTCAAGATTGACACCAGCATATTGAAA
>JAJFUL010000037.1 GCA_021372425.1 Spirochaetaceae bacterium | reverse complement strand
CAGGAAGCATGCCTTTCCACCCCCTTGACCAAAAGGTCGTGTTTTCGACATCGTACAGCTATGGATTACGCCGAGACATCCATGATTGATTCCTTGCTCAGCGATTCCGAAAGGAAGGCTCCTGAGCTCTTTCATGCGCTTGTCGCTGCAGAAGGCCCGCAGAGGGAATCCTATGCAATCATGCTCGCCGATGTCCTTGGTAATCCTGGCGAATTCGCTTTCTATCTTCAATGCACAGAAGATCAGCGACTGATCCGTTCTTTCCATCTGCTCCGTGTATTCAGTGAAAATGTGGAATTGCTCGTCCATCGAACCTGGGTCAATGAGGCTGACGAAAAACCCAAGCAAATACTGCTCGAGGACGTCAATGTGTTTATCCAGGATTACCGCGAGGGCAAGATGACATCGGCCTTCAGGCGCTTTGTCAGCATAGCCCGGTCCATTCCCTCCCTCCTGTTCGGCTCGGCTGGACGAGCGCCGGATTTCCTGGAGTATGCCTTCCGTATCGATCCCAAGTTTGGCCTCTTTTTCTGGTTCGTCGGCGAGTTGGACAAACAGTTGCGCTCAACCGCAGACCTCAGGAATAGTGAGGAGCTGTGCAAGATTGAGACGCTTATCGGCGCCTATGTCCTTTCCTGCTTCTGATTTCCCTGTCGCTTGACTGTTATCTGCCAACCCTGATATATACCCCTCCTCCAGATGCGTTGCCCGCCGAAAGGTTTGTCATTATGCCAATACCAAGCATGGAGTTGCAAAAGGGAAGCTGCAGCCCTGCCAAGAGGCTTGCGTGCCATGAAAATGCGGGATTCTGCGCAATCCTCGCCCGGAATTCCTGTTCGATCTCTGTTTCAACGGCAAGCTGACCGGTGAGCGCATAATCGGCTGACAGACTGGACAGGACAATCGCCTGACAGGAATCGCTACCGATCCCCCATTCCAACCCCAGACCAAAATTCGATGCAAGGAGGGCGGGACTAACAACTCTGGATGACAGGAACCCGATGTAAGGGGCTATGGACCATTGCCCGGGCAGTGCAAGCCCGGCGCCAGCCGCGACATACTCCGCGTCAGCCGCGGCCCATATTCCGTGATCCGCGGAATCCCGACGCGATTTGACATTTTCCGGTCTGCCTGCCGAGCTGCCCAAAGGGCTGCCCAGCCAGTGGATGGCACCCGCGGCAAGGCTTGCCCTAGCCGAGATGCCTGCGAAAATGTTCGCGGAAGCAGCCGCGGCTGGCGCCTCATAACCGGAGCAGCCCAGGCCGGCCTTGAAGAACAGCGCTGTCATTGGATGCATCGAATATTCGCCCGAGAACTGGAGCTCTGGATCGAAAGGCAAACGAGGACCTGAAGGCGAGCGCAGCGACAACCCCGCTTCATATTGGAATGACGGATTGCCGGTAGCTTGCCCCAAGCCTCCTCCGGTCTTGGCCTGCCGACCCTTCTCAAGCAAATCTTCCCGCTCGAGCGCGATCCCAACAGCCTCGTCAGATTTCCCTGTTCCAGCCATGGCCGCGCCTGAATCATAAGGGAGAAGCGCGTACCCAGACATCCTGCTTTCAAGTTCACCATAAGAGAGCACCTCAAGGCCATCGGCAGGATCGGCGAGAAAGACCTGGCCATCGCCAGCGGCAAGGCCCAGCGCATAATGTGGGCGAGGCCAAACATAATGAATGACTAACGGATGGCCGCTTTGCAGGATGGGGATAACCATGTCCAGGCCACCCCTCAGAGGCAGAGCGCAAATCCCGAAATCTGACAGGATCGAGACCATGCTGGCGAGTGAAAGCGGCTCGCTTTGATCCCATTGATCCGGCTGATCATACCGCTGCCCGGCGCTTTGCCCATATCGGGCGATGAGCCCAGCCTCGTCAATGGTGCTGCTGCCCGCCAGGCCGCTGATTGCTTCCCCGCCTTGTGGCCGGACCTGCCTGTCCCAAAGCTTCAACAGGCCTGCCGTCACCGCATAGCCACAGGAAGAAGCTTCTCCCTGCCGAGGCACTATGCGGAACAGAAGGCTCTCCGCTGTCTCTGGCTCAGCAGACCCCAGTGCGGAAATGAGCATAAAGACCAAGCCGAAGTCCACGCTTCGCCACCTCCCTGGTTTCCCAGAAAGTTTACGTCGCGGCCGGAATGGCTTGATTCAATCTTGTCTGGATTTCTTCGGTTCGAAATGGCTGAATTCCATGCTGAAGGAAGCGCGGCCCTGCGAAACTGACCGCAGGCTTGTCGTGAAGCCGAACATGGTGGCCAGCGGTGCCTCGACATGGACCAGTTCGGAGCCCGCCTTCGACTCCGAGCCATGGATGATGCCGCCTCGCTGGGAGACCAGGCTCATCACATCGCCCACGAAATCTTTGGGTGTGATGATGTCCACCTTCATGATGGGTTCAAGCATGACTGGATCGGCTGCCCTGCATGCCTCGTCGTAGGCCATGTTGGCGCAAGCCTCGAAGGCAAAAGGCGTCGAAGTCAGTTCGCTGTATTCGATGCCTGTCAGGGTGATGCCGATATCGACGGCTGGGTAGCCGAACTGGATTCCACCCCCGAAGGCCGAATTGATGCCGCGCTCAATCGAATCGAAAATTTCGTCAGGCACTTGTGGCGCCCTGACCGCCTTGCGATAGACATTGCCTGTTCCGCGCGGAAGAGGCGTGGCGACAAGCGTGAGTTTTGCGGTGTTTTCTTTGCCAGCCAGCACGCGCTTGTATTCCTCGGTATGCGTTACTTCCTTCGTGATCGATTCGCGATAGGTGACCTGCGGGTTGCCTACTCTTGCCTGGACTTTGAAGTCCTTGATAATGCGGGTAACGAGCACGTCAAGGTGGAGTTCGCCCATGCCCGAGATGATGAGCTGGCCGGTTTCCTCGTTTTCCTTGGTCTGAAAGGTCGGGTCTTCCCTTGACAGAATATCGAGTGTTTCCTTGAGTTTTTCGCGGTCGGACAGGGTTTTGGGCTCGATGGAAACCGAAATGACAGGCTCGGGGAAATGCATTTTCTCGAGGAGGACAGGCCAGCCTTCCGTGCCGATGGTGTCGCCTGTCTGGGCGAGCTTCATGCCGACAATGACGGCGATGTCCCCAGCGCTTACCGACTCGACTGGCTCGCTCTTGTTGGCGTGCATGCGCAGAAGACGCGTTATGCGCTCTCTCTTCTTCTTGGAAACATTGTAGACGACCGAAGCGTTGTGGATCGAACCTGAATACATGCGGACATAGCAGAGTGGGCCAGCCTCGCGGTCCCATTGCACCTTGAACACCAGGCCGAGCGGATAGCCGGCCGGCTTGCAGGGGATTTCGATCTCCTGTTCCTTTTTCGTATGAAAGGCCTTGGGTGGCTCAACTTCGTCCGGCGCGGGGAGATAATCGATGACAGCGTCGAGAAGCGGCTGGACGCCCATGTTCCTTCGCGAAGCTCCGCAGAAGACTGGAACCAGCTTCTGCGCGATGCAAGCCTTGCGGAGTTCGGCTTTGATGGTTTCCCTGGAAATTTCAGTCCCTTCGAGATAAAGCTGGGTAATCGTGTCCGAGTAGTTTGAAAGCAAATCGATCAGGGCTTCGCGGCGGGTCTGCGCCTCAGCGAACCGCTCGGGAGCGACCGGCGCATAGCTGATTTCCTGCCCATCATCGTTCCACCGCAATTCCTGCATGGAAAGAAGGTCGATGACGCCTTCGAATCCGCCTTCCTTGCCGATGGGGCAGTTGACGGCCACAGGATTGGCGCCGAGCTTGGCGCGCATATCGGCGAGTGCGGCATCGAAATCCGCTCCCAGACGGTCCATCTTGTTGACGTAGGCGAGGCGAGGTACCTTGTAGCGGTCGGCCTGGTGCCAGACCGTCTCCGACTGGGGCTGTACACCGTCCACTGCGGAAAATACCACTATTCCGCCGTCGAGGACACGCAGCGAGCGTTCGACTTCCGCGGTGAAATCGACATGTCCAGGCGTATCGATGATGTTGATCTGGTAACCGCGCCAGAACGTGGTCGTGGCCGCACTCTGTATGGTGATGCCGCGTTCCTGTTCCTGCTCCATCCAGTCCATGGTCGCTTCACCATCGTCGACTTCGCCAATTTTGTAGGTCTTGCCGGAATAGAAAAGCATCCGTTCGGTTGTGGTCGTCTTACCGGCGTCTATGTGCGCCATGATTCCAATATTTCGTGTCGTACGAAGATCCATTGCGTGCTCCGGAGCGCGTCAGGCGCAAAACGCGGAAACTGCCGCACAGAAACCGCGTCGTCAATATGTCATATGATAAAGCAACGTACGACAATATATACAGGAAATGCCGTCATTTTCAACTATATGGCGCGCCTGACCACGATAAATGCCGGATTATGCCTTTTGCCATCTTGAAATGGAGGGCCATAAACCTCTATAAGTCTAGTGTGAAAAGAGTTGAACTACTGGCGCCCGCCGGTTCGCCCGAAGCCTTGTCGGCTGCTTTCGGGGAAGGCGCTGACGCTGTCTATCTCGGCCTGCGCTCATTCAATGCCCGCATGCGCTCGGCCAATTTTGCCTTCAACCAGTTGGAGGCCGCACTCCAGGCCGCCCATGATCAGGGCAGGAAGATTTTCGTAACCGTCAATACGGTTTTCGAGGACTGGGAGGCCGACAGGCTCTATCAGCTCCTTCAATATCTCAGCAGGGTGAAGCCGGATGGCATCATTGTTCAGGATCTCGGCGTGGCAAAGATGGCGCGAGAGAATTTTCCCGGCCTTGCACTGCATGCTTCGACCCAGATGAATGTCGCTTCCGCTCGCGGCTGCAATTTCCTGTCGCGGCTTGGCTTCAAGCGCGTGGTTCTCGCCAGGGAGCTGTCCCTGGATGAAATCCGCCAGGTCAGCCAGAATACTTCGATGGAACTCGAGACCTTCGTCCATGGCGCGCTCTGCGTCAGCGCCTCGGGGCTCTGCCTCTTTTCCTCGTATCTCGGGGGAAAGAGCGCCAACCGCGGGGCCTGTACCCAGGCTTGCCGCCGCCTCTACGATTCCGAGACCGGCAAGGGCTACTACTTTTCCCCTGACGACCTGCAACTCATCGATTATATTCCCGACCTGATCGAGGCAGGCGTCGATTCCTTCAAGATCGAGGGAAGAATGAAGTCTGCCGAATATGTCGGCACTGTGGTGGCTGCCTATCGCCATCTCATAGACAACTGGGAAATCGACCGCGAGAAAGCCACCATCAAGGCGAAAAGTCTTCTGCAGGCGGATTTCGCCCGCTCGAAGACGAGCTTCTTTATCGCGGCGCCCTTTGCCTCACCAGCTGCGCAGGCGGCGCCAGCTGTGCGGGCGGCTGCAACAGACCCCGCGCCAGCCACGCAGACTGCGCAAGCCGCACAGACCGCCGTTCCCGCCGAAGCCGCCGTGCAGTGGCAGCCCGATTACATCCATCCGGACCAGGCGGGCGGAACCGGCATCCATCTCGGGAAGATCAGGGACGTGAGATCGCTGGATGGGGAGCCCTGGGCTCTCATGGCCAGCTATGACGGCCTTGCCGAAGGCGATTCAATCCGCATTCACCGCCATGACGACTCCGGAAGGATCACATCCAAAATAAAAGGCATACGCTTCCAGCCCAACGGCATGCTCGTCAAATTCGATGGGGATTGGCGGCAGAACGACGAAGTATACCTCCTCCAGACCGCCTCCATGGCCAAGCGGTACAAGCCAGCCCTGCCGCGCAACCTTGACCGGTTCCGAGCCTTCCCTTCGCATGACAATGCTCCGCGCATCCGCTTCCCGGCCGAGCTAAAAAGCCCAGGCGAGTTGCGAGGCGCTGCTGAACAGAGACCCCCGGCCGCTTTACCCGACGGATTCTACGCCCTTGTCGGCAAGACAGCCGACTTGCATGCGGTACTTGCGGTAAAGCCAGTCAAGGCGATGATCGTCTTCGACAGGCTCAATGCCGAATCGCTGCGCAAGAACGAGCAGACAATCCCCTACAAGCGTGACAGGCTCATCCTCTGGCTCGATCCCTATTATCCCGAAGCCGATTCGGACTGGCTCGAAAAGGAAGTCGCCTACTGGGTTTCACGGGGAATCAGGACTGTCGTCGTCAACAATCTGGGCCATTTCAGCTTTCTGCGGGGAATGCAGGCCGAGATGATCGCGGGCCCCTGGCTCTATGCCTTCAATACCTGGGCAGCCAGCTTCCTGTTCGAGCAGGGGGTGCGCTATCTGATCCCGCCGATGGAAATATCCAAGCAAGACCTCATGGGAATTGCCAAAACAATACCGCCGTCCGCCCTGATGCCCGTTGTGTTTTCCTATCCGCCGCTTTTCAGAATCCGCGCCGACCTTTCATCGCAATATGATTCGAAGCGGTTTGTGGATAGGGACGGATCGGCGTATACCCTGCGCGGCCGGCGGGACTACAGCCTCGTCGTCCCCGAAGCACCATTCTCCATCATCGACCGTACACCCTTTCTCAGGAAGGAGCGTATGACCAAGTTCATCCTCGACCTATCCAATGCTGATTCAACAAAGGGGCTTTTCCGGAATATAGCCAAGGCCGCGGACGAGGCGAGGGTCCTCGATGGAACTTCGAGATTCAACTGGAAGGATGGTTTTTACAGCGATGAAGCTCAATCGCATCAATAATTATGCATTCTTCCTGATACGATATGCTTGACTGAGGAAGTGACTGGTTATATCCTCCCAACTATTGAAATGGCGTTTTTAATGGTGAATCATCGATGGCTTCAAGCCATTCTTGGTTTTCTGGATTGCCGAAAAGGATCGATCGATCATGAGTGAATCTGCAGGTAAAGCGCTGGATATCCTGTTCTACCTTGCCCGGACGGGCTGCGAAGTGAGCCTCGCCCGTCTTTCCAGGGAAACGGGAATGAACAAAGCTACGGCTCTGCGGTATCTTTCGGTTCTGGAATCCCGCGGGGTCGTGGAACGCAGGCCTGGAGGCTGGTCGCTCGGACTCGCGCTGTTCGAACTTGGGAGCCGGGTGCCGATAAGGGCGCTGGTCGTGGAGAAAGTACGTCCCATCCTCGACCGCCTCGCCAGGGAATCAGGCGAATCCTCCAACTTAGCCTGTCTCGCGGGTGACAGCGCGATCTACCTCGACAGGGCAGAAGCCAACCGGAGCTTGCGGATGCGTTCCTCGCCCGGCGACCGCCTCCCCCTTTATTGCACTGGCGTCGGCAAGGCTATTCTTTCACAGTTGCCCGAAGAGCGCATACGCGCGCTCCTCGGCCCAGGACCTTTGCCCAAGATCAATGAAACGACACTGACAGAGCCTGAGGACGTGATCCGCGAAGCCCAACGGACCAATGCGATGGGCTATAGCGTCGATCATGAGGAATATGAGATCGGCTTGACCTGCTATGCCATGCCGCTCCACCTCCCTGGCTCGGATTTTGCGGGGGCGATGAGCATTTCCGGTCCATCTGCCCGGATGCGCAATCCCGAAACGAAGGAGCGCTTCCTGCAGCTGCTCACGGCCGCCACTCAGGAAGCGTTCCAGGACATAAGTCCTTATACCTTCAATCAAAAAACGGCAGGTTCGGCAGGCAGCCCGGCTTCTTCTTCCTGATCTTCTCCGGCTTCGTCCTCATCTTCACCCTGCTTCGTCTGTGGCTTTGCCGGCTTGAACTCGACATGTTCTGCGACGATCTTTACTCTCGCCCTCTGCTTGCCTTCGGGATCGAGCCAGCGATCCTGCTTTAGCCGGCCAACGACACGCACGCCGCGTCCCTTGCTCAGGTTTTGGGCACAGGCGGTGCCCAGCCTTGACCACGCTTCGACATCGAAATAGGACACTTCCTTGTTGAATCCTTCTTCGCCGTTTTTGTAGACGCGGTTGGTTGCCAGGGAAAATTCGCAGACCTGGTTGCCGGAAGGCAAGGTTTTCGTGCTTGGATCTCTGGTAAGATTTCCTTCGACAAGAATGCTGTTCAGACTGTTCATAACCCCTCCAGATGAAAAGCGTCGCAGGGCTTTCGTCCCGCCGCGGTCAGGATCGAGGCCCTGCATAGTGTAGACGCCTGGGTTCCGCTTGCATGCTTCAAAACGCATGCCTTAAAATCCAGGCCATACTATGTGCCAAAACCAGTCCGGGCAGAGGTATCATCCACTTGACTGCAATCCTGCTTCGGTGTTATTCATGTGTATGGGTATCGAGGCAAGAATCTACCGGTTTGATGTAGAGGATGTTCTGCCTGGAGGAGATGCGTCCGGCGCAATATTGCGCAATGCGTGGCGCATCGGCCTTGGAAAGCTGTGCGCCATAAGGCAATCAGACATTTATTTTGTGCGCGGTATAATGGCGCCCGGGGAGCTTGACCTCCTCGGGCGTTTTCTTTTTTCAGACCCGGTAACGAAAACATTCCGCTGGAGGGAATGCCCGATACAGGAACTTTGTGGATGTCAGGCGATAGAAATAGCCTATCATCCCGGCGTGACAGATTCCGTCGCTGACGAAATTGTACGCGCGGCGCGCGAAATTGGCGTTGGTGCCCTCGATGCGGCGGCAACCGGCCTGCGATATGAAATTTTCTGCAGCGACGGGAAGCGGCTCGACAGCAGCGAATGCAAGCTTCTTGCATCGAAAATTCTCGCCAATCCTGTCATTCAACGTTATGCGATAGACAATATCGAGCCTTCCTTTCCTTCGGAAGCCGAAGGAAATTTTCATGTCGAGAAATTTCCCGTGCATTGTATGGGCCACGATGAATTGCGTCGCCTCAACGAGTCGAGGAGAGCCGCGCTTGATCCTGAGGAAATGCTGGCGATTAGCCAATATTTCCAAAAGGAAGGACGTCCGTGCACCGATATCGAATTCGAGATGATAGCCCAGACATGGAGCGAGCACTGCGTCCACAAGACATTCAAGGCACTGATCGATGTCCAGGACGATGGAGCATCAGGGCTGCCGGCTCAGGTAAATAATATCCTGCACACCTACATCAAGGCCGCAACCGATAAAATTGCGGCGCCGTGGGTCAGATCGGCCTTCAGGGACAATGCGGGGATCATTGATTTCGACGATGAGCATGAAATTTCTTTCAAGGTTGAAACACACAATCATCCTTCTGCAATTGAGCCGTTTGGAGGAGCGAATACAGGTGTCGGCGGCGTCATCCGCGATATTCTCGGTGTGTCGGCAAAGCCAATAGCCGTGACCGATGTTTTGTGCTTCGGTTTGGTCGATGCGGGGACAACAGAAGAGGATACGATCGCCATTGAGCATATTAGGAATGGCGTTGTGGCCGGCGTCCAGGATTATGGCAACAAAATGGGCATTCCCACCGTGAATGGCGGCATCCATTTCCACCCTGACTATGCGGCAAACCCGCTTGTCTATTGTGGCTGTGCAGGCATCGCTCCTAAAAACCGTCATCCCACCGATGCTCGCATCGGCGATAGAATCGTTGTCATTGGCGGCAGGACAGGGCGCGACGGAATTCGGGGAGCGACATTTTCCTCCATGACTATGGATGATTCCACGCTGGATACTTCTGGTTCCTCGGTGCAGATAGGAGCGCCTCTCGTCGAGAAGAAAGTAAGCGAGGTCGTGCTGGCTGCCCGCGATCTGGGGCTTTATTCCGCAATAACAGACTGCGGCGCGGGAGGGCTTTCATCTGCCATTGGCGAAATGGCATCAAGTCTGGGCGCCGATATCGAGCTTTCCAATGTACCGCTGAAATATCCCGGCCTTGCACCTTGGGAGATCTGGCTGTCCGAGGCCCAGGAAAGAATGGTGCTTGCCGTGCCTCCCCGAAATATGGCGCGGCTTGAAATGTTCTGCAGTGGTGACGAGGTGGAAATCTGCGATCTTGGCTCCTTTACCGGGACCGGTCGGTTGATAGTCCGTTACAAGGCTGAAGCCATTCTCGACCTGGATTGTGATTTCCTGCACAATGGAATTCCACAGCGGAGGCTTTTTGCCAGACAGCCGAGCGGCGTGGCAGGTTCAGTGCAAGGCGATGCAAGTGGTTCCACACAGAATGGCGCAACGGTTCCTCGTACAGAGCGCTTGTGCATCCCGGAAAGTGTGGATATCCCGCAGGCTTTTGCAGAAGTGCTGTCCCATCATGCAGTGGCCTCCAGGGAATGGGCAATCCGCCTTTACGATCATGAAGTACAGGGTGCAACGCGCATAGGGCCATTTGCGGGAAGGATGCAGGCCGGGCCAAGTGACGCGGCCGTGCTCAAGCCGCTCGAGACAAAGGGACTACAGGGGATTGTCATCTCGAATGGCTTCAACGCGCGCTATGGAGAAGCGGATTCGTACAATGCCGCCATTTCCGCTATCGATGAAGCGCTTCGGAATGCCGTTGCGGTCGGGGCAGATCCTGATCACATCGCCTTGATCGACAATTTCTGCTGGGGAGACCCCAAAAATCCGGAGCAGCTGTGGACGCTGCTCCGTGCTGCCAAAGGCTGTTATGATGCCGCGCTCATGTTCGGAGCACCTTTCGTTTCGGGCAAGGATTCTTTCAACAATGAATTCGCCTCGGCTGACGGAACGAGGGTGGCGATCCCGCCTTCGCTGCTCATCTCGGCATTCGGCATTGTTCCCGATATCGGGAAATCGGTGACCAGCGACCTGAAAAAGGCTGGCAATCTTCTCTATCTGGTGGGGGAATTCCGTCCAACGATTGCCGCATCTGTATTGGCAGATATTTTTGCCGGCGATGATGTTGGCGCCGTCAGGGGCCGCGCTGCCAAAGGTTCCGCAACGAAAGGTTCCGCAGCCGGAGGCCCTGGGCCGGGCCTTTCGCGACAGGCGCCAAAAACCTTCAAAAAAATATTCGAAGCGATGCAATCCTCCCTTGTTTCCGCCTGTCACGATCTTTCCGATGGAGGTCTGGGCGCTGCTTTGAGCGAAATGTGCATTGGAGGAGGAAAGGGGGCGGTGCTCGACATGCATGCAATTGAAAGCTTCGGCAGCAGCATTGCC